>JAGWZD010000111.1 GCA_018968995.1 Bdellovibrionales bacterium | reverse complement strand
GCCCTCAAGCAGGGAAGAGAGATGCCCGGCGCCGACGGCGGCGACGTGGCGCGCCGCCCAGCAGGCGCATCAGCTCAGAATGTAAATCTCTTTCAGGAGCTGCAAGCGCTTAGAATTGCTCTACTTTCCGGTAACGAGGGGGGCGTTAGAGACACCCTCGAGCGATTTGATGGCCTTCACGCAAAGTTGACCTCGGTTCGAGCCATGTTGGGGTCGCGATTACAGGGAATCACGAGCGCAAGCCAGTCGCTTGAGAGGCAGAACGTGACAGGGGCGGCGCTGAGTTCGGCGCTGGAGGATGCGGACATGGCACAGGTCATGTCGGACTTGGCCCGAGAGGAGACGGTTTTTCGGGGGGCGTTGGCCAGTTCTCAAAAGTTAATCCAGCCCACCCTGCTTGATTTTCTGAAATAACAAGCGGTTGCCAGTGCGTTTCGCTTGGTTTATACCCACCCCTGGTAATGGACTACCAGCCCATGCCGGCCGAGCTCGGGGCCGATACGATGAGCGAGAGGTAACAAGAAGTTATGTTAGTTTTAACCCGCAAACTGGGCGAAAGCATTGCGATCGATGATCATATCAAGATTGTCGTGGTGCAGATCAAGGGCAAGCAAGTTCGTTTAGGGATTCAGGCTCCAAAGGAAACGAAGATCCACCGGGAAGAGGTGTACTCGGCTATCCGCGAGCAGAACCAGGAAGCCGTAAAGAGCCCCGCAGCGGTGGCCCAGGTTTCGAAAGTCCTGAAAGGGTAGTTGGCAATAGGGCGATTTTCGGGTTTGATGAAGGCAAGACGGGAACCGTCGATTTCTCAGGGGTTCTGGGCAAAAGGCTGAAAAGACCGTCACAAAAGGGAGAATGTCGTGATCATCGAAACAGGGCGCTTTGGTCAGCTGGCAGTCGGTAGCGAGGGCACCATTATTATTCCTCAGGGAATCCTGGGCTTCCCCGAATACACCCGTTTCTGTTTGGTGGATCCAGCAGATGACACACTGATCTTGTGGCTTCAGTCGCTCGATAATCCGCAGGTCGTTTTTCCTGTTCTTGAGCCCAAGGTTTTCCGGTTGGATTATACGGCTAAGCTTTCTGCTTTGGAGCTTCGCGAGCTGAAACTCGAGAACATCAATCAGTCGGCCGTACTCAGCATTCTGACGATTCCAGAAGATATTACGCAGATGTCGGCGAACCTCAAGGCACCGTTAGTCGTCAACCTGAAGGAGCAGCTGGCCAAGCAAGTGGTGCTACAGGAAAACGAGTACAGCGTGAAGCACTTGATGTTCAAAGAGCTTCGAACCCACCTGTTAACCATTCGCGCCCAAGAGCGGGCCGTCACAATGGCGGAAGAGGCACGGTCCCCCTCGGTCGTATCGATTCGGGATATTCCTCCGTCTTTGACGGTGAAACCGCTACTGGCGTAGTCTTTAAGAACGCTTGTTGGTTTCTTCTCGAGACATTTCCAAATAGGAGTTCGCCTCTGGATGGTTTGGGCTTAGCTTAAGCACAGACTCCCATTCCAGTTCTGCGTCTAACTGATTTCCTTGGCTGTAATGAAGCAGTCCAAGCTGAATTCTGGCTGGAATAAAGCCTGGGTTCTCATTTCTTAACTGTTCGAGCTCTTGCATGGCGCGGCTCACGTACCCTTTGCGCGAAAAAGTTTTAGCGCGGCGAATTCGGACTGTGAGGTTGCCCGGATCTAGCGCTGCAGCCTTGGTGTATTCATCAATGGCTTCATCATACCGACGATATCGAAAATAGAGATCTGCAAGCTCAAGGTGTTTTACCGAGAACTTTCGATCAATCTCGGCCTCAGTGTTTGATTGTCTGTGGGCCACGGACTGGTTTGCATGATCAAAAACAAACTTCGCCTCGTCGTATTTGCCAATATCGTTTAGGAGCACCGAGAGACAAATCGCTGCGTCGGTGTGGCGCGGATCGATCCGCAGAGCTTGCTGGAGACACTGAATAGTGGGACCGAGTCGTCCCTGAAAGTAGTGAGTCACCCCAAGCAGGTAGTGTGCGTCAGCACTCTCGGGCTCAGCCTTAATTCGCCCCTCTGCCACAGCCTCCGCCTCGTCCCATCGCTTTTCAGAAAGTAGGGATTGAATCCGCTGGTCAGAGCCTGTGGGTGTTGAACTCATTTTCTGTTCATCTCCTCGAGTCGCTTTTGGGCAGCCTTGGCGGTAGGGGTCTCTGGGTAAAGCTGCACGGCTCTCTCCAGGCGCGTGCGCGCAGCTTTAGGTTGGCCAGCTTTTAGGTAAAAGTCGGCAATATATTTCTCTTTCTGGGCGAGCATATCTTCGGCGAGTAGTAGGTCGCTCTTTGCCTCGTCCTTCTGAGGGTCAGAGGGGTACTTCCGAAGGAATTCTCGGTACGCCTCGGCGGCCTTGGCTGCCGAGCTCAGGTCGCGAGCAATTTGCGATGGAGAGTCTTTGAAGTAGCTTTTTGCAGTACGAAAAAGTGCGTAGGGAGTTTTTTCGTGTTTCGGATAGAGGTCGCGAAATGCCTCATAGGCGGAGGCAGCTTCTGCAAAAGTTTCCTGAAGAAAAAACACGTCAGCGAGCCTCAGCTGGGCAAGTGGTGCAAATTGAGAGTACGGAAATTTATTTTTGATCGACTTCAGGCGCTCAACGGCCAAAATGTAGTGATCATTTTGTATTTCTTCTTCAGCCTCTTTAAACATTTGGCCCGGGTCGTTTTCCGTTATCGGAGCAGAGGAGCAAGAGATCAGCAGAGACAGTCCCGCGCCTAATAGTGCTGCTTTAGTATATCGAATCAAGCTCATGATTCCCGTGTAGTCGAAGGCGGAGTTAAGAGCAACACGCTCGCTGAGGGCACCCAGCCCGAAACGGTCGGCGTCACCCTGACGCGAACCCAGCCGTCGTTTTTCTCTAGGATTCTTAGCTCAGATCCTGCATCCACACGGCCCAATTCATAAAAGTCTTCTGCAGGACCGCTTCTGAGAGTGATTTCAGTGGCTGCACGGGATCGGGGATACCTCGACCCCAAAATCTGCCCAGCACCCGCGCCAAAAGCCAGGGCCCAAATCAAGACTGCCCAGCGAATCCATATCTTACGTGATGAAGGAAGCGCCCCCTTTCGGTAGCATCGAACGACCGCTGCCACTGATAAAACAGCCAAAAAAGCCTCCAGGGGAAGATAGAACGGATTATCCACCCACTTCTCGATGGTATTCGAGGCGCGTTCAAGTGAGCCTCGGCCCAGTTTCAGTTCAGCCTGTTCACGGGCGGTCAGCCACAGGTCGTCCGCCGGCTTGATAAGTCCCTCCCGGTGAAGGACGACGTCCAAATGCGCAAAAGCCTCCCCTGGTCGCCCTTGATCTAAAAGGAGTGAACCCACAGTGAGGTGATAGTGCGATGCGTCAGCGCTGCTGGGGCCTGGGGGGTGAGCCAGTAAAAGCCCGAGGGCCTCTTTGGGTTGCCCCGATCGTGCCTGTAAGACTGCCTGGCGAATCAAATCTGCATCTAGGGTCGCCATACGCTTCGAGGCTAACGATTGCCGTGGTGTCCTTGCAACAAAAATAAGCTTTTGATATTGCGAGAAAATTCGGAAATCGCCCCGGGGGTAGCTGACCATGACCAGCGCGCAAACAGAGGCATCGAAACTAATAGAATCTGAAGCATTTCGTCAGGCCACGGAGCGGGTGGTTCAAGTCGTTTCAGAGTCGAGTTCCAGGATCCGGTCGGTCTGTCCGGCGCGCTCGACCGAGCTCTCTGAAAAGTTTAAACAAGCTCTATCCCAGTTTCAGAAGGACCGCGGGAGGGATCTTTTCTTTCCGTTTCTGGCCTCGGGACTGGGGTCGGGTCCGCTGGTTGAACTTGAGGACGGAAGCGTCAAGTTCGATATGATTACAGGAATTGGAATCAACTTTTTTGGTCACTCGCATCCTGACCTCCTCAGAGAGGCGCTGTTGGCCGCCGGTTCGGACATCTATCAAGGCAACTTACAGCCTGGCCGTGAAACTGCCGACTTGCTTCGAGCACTTTTGGTCCGCGTGGAGTCCTCGCGACTGAAACACGGATGGGTGACAACCTGTGGAACCATGGCTAACGAAATCGCCCTGAAAATTATTCGTCAAAAAAAGTTTCCGGCCAGCCATATTATTGCGTTCAGTGATTGTTTCGCTGGCCGCTCTACTGCCATGCAGGAAATCACCGATAATCCGAAGTACCGTGAGGGCCAACCCCACCATGGTGAGGTGCACTACGTTCCTTTTTATCATCCGAATTTGGGGTTGCGTGAGAGTGTTCGTCTGACGCTGGAAGCGCTTCACGAGCACCTGACTCGCTACGCGGGAAAAATCGCCGGCATCATGATGGAGCCAGTCCAGGGTGAGGGCGGGTTTAATTATGCTCCGCGCGAGTATTATTTAGAAATCTTTGAGGCAGCAAAGAAGGCGGGCTTAGCGATCTGGCTGGATGAAATCCAAACCTTCGGTCGAACAGGCCAACTGTTTGCTTTCCAAACTTTCGAGCTCCAACAATACGTAGATGTCGTAACAGCGGCTAAAATGCTCCATGCATCCGTTGTTCTCTTCAGTGAAGAGTACAACCCGAAGCCGGGACTGGTGGCGGGCACCTTCACGGGCACCTCAGCCAGTCTGAGGGTCGCTCGCAGGGTGATAGAGCTTCTGGATCGCGGGTTTTACGGCCCGAGTGGAAGAATTTCGCTTCTATCAGATCGATTCGCCAGAAATCTTCAGAAGCTCTCTGAGGGCAGCTGCCGAGGCATGATTGCTAGCCAGAGAAACATCGGAGGAATGGTTGCATTTCAGCCGTTCTCGGGAACCCAAGAAGATGTGAAGTGGGTTCTCATGAAAATGTTTGAGTATGGTGTTGTTGCGTTTCAGTGTGGGCATGGCCCCATTTTGGTTCGAATGCTTCCCCCGTTTGGCGTGATGAGTGAGCAGCAAGTAGACGAAGTGAGCTTAATCATCGAGCGAGCCCTTCTTGCAGTGGCCGAAGAGAGGAAAAAGAAAGCTGAGGTCTCCCCGTCATGAGTGGCTTTTTAGACCGAGCAAAAAAAATGATCTCGATCAAGTCTGTGACTTCTGACGGAAATGAAGAGATTGCTAACTACGCGGCCAGCTTGATGAGCGCGGCGGGGATGAAGGTCCAGCTTCAGCAGGTGGCCCATTCTCTCGAGAGTTTTTCGAAACGACAATTTAATGTGATCGGTATTCTTGGGGACCCTCTTGTCGACCGTAAGACGAAGAAGGGGTTGTTGTTAAATACCCATCTGGACACCGTTGGTCCGGGTCTTAATGAAAATTGGACAGAGACCGGTGGAAACGCCTTCTCCGCAACTTTAAAAGAAGGAAAAATTTTCGGGCTCGGCTCAGCCGATGTAAAGCTCGACTTTCTTTGTAAGTTGTTGGCGGTGGAAAAATTTCGAGAACGCAAATTGAAGATGCCCATCTACCTCGTGGGTACTTGCGGCGAGGAAGTGGGAATGTTCGGGGCCAAGTATCTGATCAAGTCGATGGCACTAAACCCTAAGTATGTCTTGGTGGGAGAGCCGTCTGAACTGCGGGTAGTATATGCCCATAAGTGTTACAACATTTTTCGTGTATCGATTGGCTACAGTCGGCATACGCGGGACGCTAAGGGTTTTAATAGAAAGGTAGTGCTAGAGGCCCTGGGAAAGTCGGCACATGGCTCCTATCCTGAAATGGGTGTAAACGGAATTTTGCGGCTGTTGGAGTTCATTAAGGGAGCTCAAGATTCAGGCTTTGATTTGCGCATGGTTTCGATGTCAGGGGGTGACTCTGTCAACAAGGTTCCCGACCGAGCAAAAGCAGAGCTTTTCCTGACCTCACATCAGCTCGAGGACTTCAAGGGCTACTTCTCGCAGTTTCAGGAGAGCCTAGGGGGCACTTCCGCGCTTCGGGCAGATATGGGTGGAGTTGGAGACTCGGGAGTCCAGTTTTATCCTGACGCCCTTTTTCCCGCGATTTGTGATGTTATTGCCGTTTTTGGTGGACTGGCCGAAGAACTGTCACAGGCAAAGGACGAAACCTACAATCCACCCTATTCAACAGTGAACTTTGGCAGAGTCGTTGACCGTCCGGGGGCGATCGACCTGATGTTTGACCTTCGGCTACTTCCCGAGATCGCTCCACAGGAGGTCGAAAGCCGACTGCAGGACGCCACTCGTAAGCTTGCAGCACATTATCCTGGACTTAATATTAGCGTTCTCCGCGAAAGGATGAATCCCAGCTTGAACATGAGCTGGGATCACTCTTTGATGAATATCTGCCGTTCGGCTATTGAGGAGACAGGAATTCATCCGGCCGGCGAAGGTTTTGATAAAAAAGCCACCTCGACAGAGGCGGCGCAATATTTTCAAGCGGGTTATGAGGCGGTAGTTTTTGGGCCAGGCAGGTCTCATGGCAATAGCCACAGCCCAAACGAATACAACACCATCGATCAGCTAGAGAAGGCCGTTCTTTTTTACGAAAAAGTTATAGAAAAGACGTGTCTATGATTCTTTTGAGAGAGATCCAGAGCAGAGACCTCGAGGCGCTAGAAAGACTCGCTCAGATTCCGGGATTTATTAATCTGCAGAACGACCGAGACTTCTTGGCAGAAAAGATCCAGAGATCTCTTTTGTCGTTCCGGTCGAGGGATGGGTCTCCAAGCGATGGCCCAGACGAGTCCAAATACGTCTTTGTGGCCGAAGATCTGTCCTCGGGTGTCGTACAGGGGACCTCGATGATTGCCGCTCAGCACGGGACAGAGCAGGCGCCCCACTTTTATTTTGAAGTGGGAAGTGAAGAGAAGTTCTCTCAATCTATCGGCACTGGATTTATTCATGGAACGCTGAAGCTTCGTTCGGAGACGGATGGCCCATCCGAGGTGGGGGGCCTTGTTCTGGATCCTCAGTTTCGGAACACGGAAGCACGCGTCGGGCGACAGATTTCA
>JAGWZD010000110.1 GCA_018968995.1 Bdellovibrionales bacterium | reverse complement strand
GCTCACTCTCAATCTCAGTGGAAGTTCTCAGTCCAGCCCCAGGTGGGGATCGGTGGGAACCGACGATTCGATTGGAGGGGCGCCCTGGGCTTAGAGTGGCTTCCTGGTCAGGTGTCTAAAAAGTAGTCACCTTGCGCCCGCATTCTTCTGAAGGGCACGTTCAGAGGGCTTGTCGCGCCGCGGCATGGTCGTTGCTTCTCTCGCCATACAAGGGGTGAAGATATGGGAGCAATGAGAATGCGTCAGGCTTTTGGAATCGTGGTCAGTCTACTAGTCAGTGGCTCCTCAGTGGCGTGGGCCGGAGGCCCAACCCTACAGCCTCTTCTCAAAATGACGGTTTCCAGTGACCCTGGGGCGCGGCACGACGTGGTTTTGAATCTCGACCGTGATGGAAATCTGGTCTCGATGGTTCGGGGTAAAGACACTTACTCTCTCCGGCAACTTCGGCGCGGTGTCGTTTTAGACAAACGGGCACTAACGATCGAAACGATGCGAATTACTACCGATGAAAAATTTAGCGCCATTTCAGGCGGCTCAATTGTCCTTCGCTACCTGAAAAATTTTAATCCAATCAATTTCCGGAAAGAATACGCCGAATTTCGAATGGAATTGGTGCGTGAAGGAGACCACTGGGTATTACGCGATGAGAAACATCAAAACTTTGATGTGCTCCATGCTGTGGCTCAGGCAGATGGGATTAAATCGTTAATTCCGATCAATGCGTCGGGTTCCACTCGAATCCAAGAACTGATCCAGGCTTCTCAGCCTCAAGATCACCTCCAGGATCCGGCTGAGAGTGACGCTCGTATCAGTTCTGTGAAGAGCCCAACGATCGTTGCAAGCGCGCAGTATGTCTCTAAACCAGGAAACGGCCAGATCCAGAGTGCCTCAGCGAGGTAAGGATGCCCGTGAGGTGTTCAGACCTCCGCTGATAGAGGAGTCGCCTCGATGGACAGGATCGTTGCTAAACCGTCTTCTCAAACCTCTGCTCAACTTTGGCAAAGTCCCTTGCTGGGCGGAATGGCCGGGGCGCTTGCCGCTGTTTTAATTTCTCTGCTTTCTGCATTCGCATTGAGACGCCTCGGACAAGAGATGAACTGGCCAGGAGTGGTCGTAGGTGGCGCTCTGGGTGGCTTGGCAGGCCATGGGGTTCTGCGACTTGTGATGCTTTGGCTAAATCGTCGTGAATCAAAGAAATCGTCGATGGACCGGTTTGCTTGGTTGGTGGTGACCGGGTTTGTGGCTTCATTTGTTTTGGGCGGAGTGGGCATGCTGGTCACCTTGCTTTACGGTCCCGGTCAGACTGCCGATGGATTCAGAACGCTGGGATCTCGCCTTTTTGTTTTGATTGGATGGATGGTAGGAATTTTAGCCGCCAGTTTTCCATTGGCTATTTTTGAGCTGCTCCGCGAGGAATCGGAATAGCTCTAAAACCTGCGCAGACTGGTTTGAGGGCATCTCTTTATTTATGCGTCGCTCGGCATTTGCCTATCCTGATTTTCGGAAATTAGTGGCTGCACGATTTTTATTTTCCTTCTCCGTTCAACTTCAAGCGGTGGTGATGGGTTGGCTTGTCTTTGAGATCAAGCGCGATCCGCTGTATTTGGGTTTGATTGGACTCGTTGAGGCCGTGCCGGCCCTGGGTCTTGCTCTTTACGCGGGATACGTGGTGGACCGGAGTAATCCGCTTCGAGTGTATCGTAGCGTTTTATTGGTCAGCTTCACTTCAGCGCTTTTGTTACTAGTGATGACCCTGAACTCTGCCGGTTTCTCCGACTCTGGTCGGCTTACAGTCATTTATTCCGCAGCATTTTTAACCGGACTGGCTCGGGGGTTCGCGGCTCCCTCGATGTACGCCTTGATGCCTCAATTAGTACCCCGAGAGGTGCTTGCCGTTTCTTCGGCCTGGCTGACCTCGGCCTTTCAAGTCGCAGCCATTAGTGGTCCTGCCGTCGGGGGGCTTCTTTTTGCGGGAGGGGGAGGGAAGCTTGCCTTCGGAGTCGAGGTGGCCTTGCTGGCAGCCTCTCAAGTGGCTCTTGTATCTATCCGGTTTCAACCGAAGATCATTCCACCGGACAGCAAGGAATCGTTTCGAGAGAGTCTGCTCTCGGGATTAAAATTTGTGTTTAGTCATCAGTTGCTTCTTTCGGCGTTAGCGCTGGATATGTTTGCGGTGCTTTTCGGGGGCGCTACAGCACTTCTGCCGATTTTTGCTTCTGAGATTTTGCAGGTGGGCCCCCAGGGGCTGGGGTGGCTTCGAGCGGCTCCTGCAGTGGGTGCTTTAATCATGAGTGTAGCCTTGATTCGTCGTCCTGTGGAGCACCATGGAGGTCGAATCTTACTCGCGTGTGTCGCTGGATTTGGGCTTTGTATCATTGGTTTTGGCCTGTCGACCTCCTTTTGGTTATCAATGGCGTTTCTGGCGCTAAGCGGAGCACTCGATAGCGTGAGCATGGTCATTCGCGGAGCGATTGTTTCACTTTGCTCGCCAGACCACATGAGAGGCCGGGTCGCGTCCGTGAATTCGATTTTTATTGGATCATCCAACGAGCTGGGTGCTTTTGAATCTGGTGTTGCAGCGCGCTTACTGGGGACCGTTCCCTCTGTTGTTTTCGGAGGAGCAATGACCCTCCTGGTGGTGGCAGTGACGGCGAAACTCGCACCCCGGCTTCGAGCCTTAGATTTACGGAAGCTCTAGCGCTTTAGCGAATCGGAACCCGTTGAATTTTTGCAAGATCATAACCCTGTTCTTTCAGACGCTCGTTGATCTCGGCCCAAGTTTTTTCGGGCAATGATTTTTCTCTGGCCATAATCCACAGGTACTCGCGAGAGGGATATCCGATCACGGTATACGAGCCGTCAGCAGCCAGATCGATCACTAAAAACGGAAGCTTGATGGGAATGAAACCTAAAAACTTCATGACCACTCTCCACTCCGTGTTGACGCCTGGATTCTGAATGATTCCTTTGAAGTGGTGTACTTCGCGCTCGGCCTCGAAAGAATTTTTGCTGCAAGAAAAGGTGATGGCTACATTGCCGTCGTCTCTCAGCTCGTACTGTTCGAGAGCATTGTGACAGCCCACTTCAGTAGAGGCAGGGATATTGGCGAGAACATTCCAGTCGCCCATGAAGGCCTTGATATCCAACTGGGGAACGGTTTTTAGAGGGGGAAGCTTGGGCCCGCCCATGGCAAACGCCCTTGGCGAATGGACCGCCAAAATCAGTGCAAGAACCGTCCAGGTGCTGAGCCGAGCGAGTGTTTTCATGGTTCTAGAATACTTCGAATTCAGACTTAGCTTCAACTGATTGAAATGGTATTCTTCTAGTAGGGAGGACCGCTTCATGAGTTCAGTCGCACGTATGGTTCTGATTTCCGTTTTTTTGGTTGGGGGAAGCCTACCTCTGAAGGTGTCTGCTCATGAGGGACATCATGATGAAGTGAGTCATCAGACGCACGAGAAACACCCGCACGTTCATACACTCACTTGTGGCCATCAGTACAAATCACATGGCGACCATATCGATTTCCTACATAGTGGGCATTACCACAAAGATCACGAGAAACATTACGATGAGTGCCCCGGTCCAGAGAAGAAAAAGAAAAAAGGGGCTTCGGTCTCTTCTTCGGTGCAGAAGGACAAAAAACAGTAAAATTGATCTAAGTTGCCGCCTCAAGAAGCGCTATGACGCGCTCCATCTCTGATACCACGGTACCGACATCAGTGGAGAATCCGTCGGCTGCAATCTCGCGTGCAAAATCGGGTGTCACCACTGCGCCACCAATCAACACTTTAAACGGAAGCTTGCGCTCGCGAACAGCGTCGATCACCACTTTCATTTGCATCATGGTGGTGGTCATGAGGGCTGAGAGAGCCACCACTTTGGCTTTTTTCTCGATGGCTGTTTGAAGGATGAGATCCGCATCGACATTTCGTCCGAGGTCAATCACTTCATAGCCAAAGTTTTTCAGCATCAGGATGCAGATGTTCTTTCCGATGTCATGAATGTCGCCTTTAACAGTGGCAAATACGACTGTGCCCCGGCTTTCGCCTGAAGCCTGACGGGCCTTGAGCAAGTAAGGCTCGAGAATGGCCACACCGCATTTCATGGCTTCAGCAGCTGCCATGAGGTGAGGAATAAATTTCACTCGCGCACCAAAAAGATCGCCTAGGTGGCGAATGGCAGGAGTCATGACCTTAAGAAAAAACTCCATCGGCGCTGAGGGCGGAAGTCCCTCGAGTGTCGTGATGTAGTCTCGAATCAACCGCTCGGTTGTCTCCTTTTGACCTTCAACAATGGATCGAAAGACTCCGCGTTCAAGCTCTGAAGCGGATGCTACCCAGTCGGGTTCCTTGGGACCATGGCCCGCCGTAACCGAAGCTGTTGAGGGTCCAATTCCAGAGGAAGCGTGTCCTGAACCGATGTCGATTTTGGTCGACCAATCGCGAATGAATCCTTCGACGGTTCCAGATTTCGGGCCCCACATTTCAGCTGAAGCGGCAAGCGCGCGACCCATCGGATCAGTGACCGACATGATGGCTGAGTCGAGTCCGTGCTGAACTGCAGCTGCGAGAAAAGCGTTATGCACGAACGGGCGATTGGGGAGGCCGAAGCTCGTGTTGCTTAATCCCAAAGTGGTCGCTGCTCGAGGGAAGTATTCCTTGATAAGAGAAAGGGTCTTGAGCGTATTTTTTGATCCGTCCTGCATGGCCGAGACGACAAGCCCCAGGACGTCAAAAACCACGTCCTCTTCACGAAACCCATGCTTTTCAAAAAGCTGCTTGGTGATCTTTTGAGCATTTTTCAGTCGGTCTTCTGCTGAAACAGGAACATCAATACCCGTGGTCATGCAAACAACCGCAGCGCCGTGCTTCTTCATGACCGGAATCGCTTCATCGAGCTTTTCCTGTTCGGCATTCAAGCTATTCAGCAGGGGACGCCCGTAATAGACGGAGGCCCCCGTGTCGAGAGCGTGGGTATTGGCGCTGTCAATCATCAGAGGTACCTGAAACTGATTTTGTACTGCGACCACTGCTTCGCGCATCAGAGCAGGCTCATCGACGAGTGGTACACCCACGTTTAGATCCAGGAGTTTTGCGCCTGCTTTCATCTGAAGCTCGGCATCTTCCAGAAGCTGGCTGAGTTCACCTTTTTTGAGCGACTCGCTGAGCTTTTTTCGGCCCGAAGGGTTCATCTTTTCGCCAATGGCGACAAACGGATGATTTCCGCCAAGTCGAATAAATCGCGATAGACTCGAGACTAAAACGCGGCCTTCGGGCTTTGGTCTTCGAAATTGGGTATCACCCGAAATACGAGCCTTCACTCGGCGGATGTAATCCGGAGTCGTTCCACAGCAGCCTCCAATGATTCCGGCTCCCGCCTCAATAAACCGTGAGACGTAGGGTTCGAGCTGAGAGGAGTCCATCGGGAAATGAGTCTTGCCGTCTTTAATGCAAGGAAGGCCTGCGTTGGGCTGTACCGAAATGATGAGGTTCGAAATTTCGGCCATGCGCTTGACGATACCCACCATGGGCTCGGGCCCGGTGGAGCAGTTCACACCCACGGCAGTGGCTCGGTAGCCCTCGGCGATGGCCGCAATATTTTCAGGTGTGGCACCAGTATCGGTGATGCCATCGACGTTAAAGGTGGCGTGCGCCAGAAGTGGAATGGAGCTCGAGGCAGCACGAACCGCTGAAAGTGCAGCACGAAACTCAATACTATCGAACATCGTTTCGACAATAATGGCATCGACTCCTAGCTCAACCAGAACTTTGGCTTGCTCGTAAAAGATTTCAGTCACTTCTTCGAAAGATTTTTTTCCCGTAGGAAAAACCGTCTCGCCGCTGGGTCCGATATCGCCAGCAACGAAAGCACGTCCTTGCGAAGCCTTGCGCGCGATCTCCACCGCTTTGGCGTTAATGGCGCGTAAACGAGAGTAGGCGTCGTACTCTGCCAAGCGCCACTTACTGGCACCAAAAGTATTGGTGATGATGATATCCGCCCCTGCCTCGACATAGTCGCGGTGGGCGCGTTCAATAACGTCAGGGTTATCCATCATCCAGACGTCTGGGGCCATCCCGGCAGGAAGGCCACGGTTCTGCAAAAGGGCTCCCATGGAGCCGTCCAGAACCAAGACGCGTTTGGAGAGTTCAGTGAGGAAGTTCACGCTGAGAGACTTAGCCTTCCGGGCGTGGAAAATCTAGATGGGCCACAAAACGACTCTGAAAATCGTCCTGAAGGGCAAGTTCCACGGGGTTTCGGCCGCTTTCTAGGCGGCTCCAGAACGCTTGTCTACGGGCCTCAGGCAGGCTTGCCCAAAGCAGGGCGCCCTGGAGGGAGGCATTTCCGATAGCCTCACACGGGATATCGGGGGGAAGTAGCCCTACCCGGCGAATGGAATCGAGGTTTAAGTGCTGGGCAAAGGTGCCGGCCAGGTAGATCTTCAGGGGTTTAGTGCCGGCGCGTTCGATTAAGAGCTCTGCCGCAGTTCGGGTTGCCCCCTTGGCAAGTTGGAACTCGCGCACGTCGTCGGCCAGTAACACGACCTGGTCAGAAAGCTGAAGGCTACCCCCAGGGACCAGGCCATCGGGGTGAATGAGTCCATGCTGTACGGCTTGGGCTAAAATATCCATGAGGCCCGACCCACAAATGCCTCGGGGAATGTCTTTTCCGATGGTCTTGAGCTTCCATTGCCCCGATTCCCAGCAGGCTTCCGCGATTGCTCCAGTTTCAGCCCGCATGCCGTGATGAATGTTGCCCCCTTCGAACGCTGGGCCTGCAGGCGCACTCGAGAACCAGTACTCGTTTTTCTCGTTACAAATCACGATTTCAGTGTTGGTTCCAATATCGACCAGCATCCATGGGGCCGGCACTCCTCGGCTTTCAAGAGCCAATATGCCTGCAACCGTGTCGCCTCCTACAAAGCCCGCCATCAGTGGTAGGGACTC
>JAGWZD010000109.1 GCA_018968995.1 Bdellovibrionales bacterium | reverse complement strand
TCACCTCGGCTTTACAGGCACTTCTTTGTGGGTCGATCGTCAGACGGGATGGGCTTTCCTGCTTCTGACCCAGCGTGTCCATCTTGGACGCGACCATTTGGGTATTCGGACTCTCCGCCCCCTTTTTCATGAGGCCGCAAGCTCGGATTTGGGAATTGACCGTCTTTCGACTTTCGAGCGAACCTAAAGGACATGCTTCCTCGTTTTGATCGTCTCGAACATGTACATATCGTCGGCGTGTGTGGAACCCTGATGGGCGCTTTTGCGGCGTTTCTGAGGCGCCGAGGGATCAAGGTCACTGGCAGTGACCAAAATGTCTATCCACCCATGAGCGATGTTCTGGCGAGTGCTGGAGTGACTTTGTACTCGGGATACCGTGCCGAAAATTTAATGGCTTCGGGCTCAAAGCCTGATCTTGTGGTCATCGGTAACGTGGTTCGCTCGGATAATCCTGAGGCGGTTGCTGCCATGAATGGGGGCTATGCCTACACTTCGCTGCCCGAGGCGATGGAAAAGCTTTTACTCTTGAATACCAGAAACATTGTTGTGGCTGGCACTCACGGCAAGACCACGACTTCAAGCCTGATGGCCTTTGTGCTGCATCGTCTTGGAAAAAAAGGGAACTTTTTCATCGGTGGAGTCCCCCAGGATCTGCCCTTTAGCTTTCATGTGGAATCTCTTGAAGCGGGAACGCCGTTTGTTCTTGAGGGAGATGAGTACGACACGGCCTTCTGGGATAAGGTTCCTAAGTTCAATCACTACTTACCCGATGATGTGATCTTTACGTCGATGGAGTACGATCACGCGGATATTTATCCAGATTTTGCTTCTGTTCAGCGCGCATTTACGGGGCTACTAACCCGAATCCGAGCCAAAGGGCGGCTGATTCTTTGTGTGGATGATCCTCAAGTGGCAAAAATGGCGGTTCATGCCGAAGTTCCGGTGATCACCTATTCGTCAGGATCTACCTCTAGCGGGATTGAAGCAGACTTCCGTTTAGGATCCATTCGTGGGCTTGCCGATGGCATCATGGAATTTGATATTTTAGCTAAAGGATCAAGCGCAGTCCTCGAGACCTTAAGGCTTAAGATTCCTGGAAAACATAATGCTTTGAATGCGCTTGCTGTCTGGATTGAGTCGAGAGAGCTCGGACTGGATTTATCGCAGGTGCGAGAGGCTTTAGCTCAGTTTAAGGGAGTCAAGCGTCGTCAGGAGGAGCGCGGAGAAGTGAATGGCGTACTGGTCCTCGATGACTTTGCTCATCATCCAACGGCGGTTCGGGAAACGCTTCAGGCTCTGCGCCTGAAGTATCCCAAGCGACGGATTATTGCGGTGTTTGAGCCCCGAAGTGCGACCTCTCGGCGGAAAGTGTTTCAAAAAGACTATGGACTGGCCTTTCGTCAAGCGGATGCCACATTCATCGCTCAGCCGTACGACACCTCTCGGATTCCGGCTGCCGATCAGTTCTCTAGCGAGCAACTCGTCAGTGATTTGACGGGCGTTGGGCATCCCGCTCAGTTGATGCCCAGCGTGGAGGAGGGGGTGGCGCAGGTGACACGCTTTGCTCGCCCTGGCGACCTTGTGGCGGTGCTCTCCAATGGTGGCTTTGGGGGGTTTATCCCCCGCCTTCTCGAAGGCCTTCGAGGGACATCTGGCTGAAATGACTTCAGTTCCTTCCCCATCTCTCCGAAACGCCATTGAGGAGACGGGAAAGGAATGCAAGAAGTCCTAAAAAAATTCGGACGTTACTTCCTTCTCGACCAGATCGCTCAGGGCGGTATGGCCGAGATTTTCCGCGTTCGTCAGATCTCCTCTGAGGGACTAGGCCGAATTCTCATCATCAAACGCATTGGGTCCAGTTACGGAACCAACTCCGAGTTTGTGAGCATGTTCCGCTCTGAAACGAAAGTGATGATGAATTTTAATCATCCGAATATCGTTCAGCTACAGGACTACGGTGAGGAGCAGGGTCAGCCGTTTATCGCCATGGAGTATGTTGAGGGCAGAAGCCTGCGACAACTTCGAGACCGCTTCTATGAAAAGACCGGACGAATGCCACCCGATCTCGTTGCCTACCTCGTGGGACAAGCTGCTGCGGGCCTTCATTATGCGCACGTTTTTAAGGATCGGATGAGCGGACAACCTTTGAACATTGTTCATCGAGATGTGAGCCCTCAAAATATTCTGGTTTCTTATGACGGTAACGTCAAAATCATCGACTTCGGTATTGCCAAGGCTTCGATTAATTCAGAGCAAACTCGTGCGGGTGTGATTAAGGGAAAAATTGGGTATCTGTCGCCAGAGCAGATCAATCCTAGTGTTGGACCGCTCGATGGTCGCAGCGACTTGTTCTCTTTAGGTACAGTTCTTTGGGAGCTGTTAACGGGACGAAAACTCTTTACTGCGGACAATGAAATTGCTGTTCTTCGAATGATCGAGAAGTGCAATACCACCATTCGTCCACCGTCAGAGATTAACCCTAGCGTCCCCCGCGAGCTAGAAGCGATTGTGATGCAGGCCCTAGCAAAAAATCGCGATCAGCGTTTTGCAAACTGCCTTGAGTTACAGAAGAAGCTACAAAAGTTTTTGGTTCAATTTTCTCCGGATTTCAATCCAGCGGATATTGGTGGAGAGATTAAAAGTTTATTTGCTAATGAGATCGTCGAAGACCGAAAAAACCTTCAACGCTTGAGTGAGCGTGCACAAAACCTTCTCTCTTTAGAGACCCTGACAGGGGTAAGACCTAAAGCGGGAGAATCACCAGAAGAAGGTACCTCGTTAGATCGGGGCTCTACAGGATCTAGAAATTTTGAAAACACGCAGGTCGATGTTCGATCTTCAGTCAAAGTGGATGTCCCTGTTGAGGCGCCTGTTCGTACTCAGAGTAAACCCCAGACTCGAAGCTCAAGCTCAACGGGTAGACCAACAGCTTCTTCGTCGTCGAGTCATCCGAGCACGAACTCCCGGCCTTGGGGACCACCGAAAGCGGTTCAGCAAAAATCTAGCTCTCCATCTTTTGGATTGGTGGCCATGATCTCACTGGTTGGATTGGGACTTTGGGCGCTTTATGGTGACCAGAAGAAAAACTCGAATCCAAACACAGCGCAAGAGGGTCGAAGGATTGCGGCTGAGCAGATGATTGTTCGCCTACAAATCAGTCCGGTTGGTGGATTGGCTAATATCAAGGTGAATGGAAAATCAGTAGATACCAATGGCGGTGCCTCGTTAATTCCCACTGAGGGACCTCTCATGGTCAAGGTTCCATTCTCAGACTCTATTTCAGTATCGGTTGAGGCCAATGGTTTTAAGCCGATCGAATTTAACGGAGGGGTAGACTCCAAAAAGCTGATCCAAGGGATTGAAGGCAAAGAGTTGAATCTTTCGTTAAATTTGGAACCTGAAGTTTATGGACTTTTGCGATATCGAAGCGGAATAGCAAATGCGAGTCTTCGCGTCGAAATCGGAGGCCAGAATTGGGTGTACAAAAGTAGTCTGAGTGGAGGCACCGAAATTATTAAACTGCCTCCAGGAACCTACCGGTTGGAGTTTTTTAGCAGTAGCTTAAATATGTCGCAGATCGTGCCCGAAGTAACTATTCCAGCGGGTGGCTCCATTGACCAGGACGTCATTCTCCGCAAATAGGGTTGACCCTTACTCTTCGTACTTATAGCCAACACCATAGATAGAAATAATGTGTTTGGTCATTTCCGGTATTTTTCGGCGCAGGGCCCTAATGTGAACGTCGATTGTTCGGTCGTTCGCATTGTGTCGATCTTCTGATCTCCACACCTCACGTTGAATATCCGCGCGAGAAACAATCTTTCCTGCAGACATGGCCAAAAATCTCAAAATATCGAACTCGGTGTTGGTGAGTTTAATTTTTTTTCCAGAAAACGAAACCTCACGTTCCGTTGCATGAATCTTCAGTTCCCCAATTTGAAGGGGTTGAGATGAAGAAGATCCCTGCTTCTTGAGTCGAACATGAACGCGAGCGATGAGCTCTTTGATATCAAAAGGTTTACCAATATAGTCATCGGCCCCCTTGGCGAGACCTTTTGCAATATCGCTTGTGGTGTTTTTAGCGGAAATAAAAACAATGGGAATGTTTCTGGTTTTCTCGTCGTCTTTCAGGAGTCCGCAGGCATCATGGCCGCTCAGAATCGGCAGCATAATATCTAGTAAAATCAGATCTGGATGTTGGTTGCGAGCAAGGTCTATACCTAAAACGGCATTTTCAGCGCTGAGAGTCTCGAACTCGCGACTCAACATCGACTCCAAGAAACGCCTCGTATCAGCGTGATCTTCAATTATAAGGATGCGAGATCTTGCCATAATTTCGGATCTACCTTGAGTGTTTTGAGGAAATCATAGGCGCGAGTCCGGGCCGGCTCTATTTTAGTACGCGCCTGTTCGTCGCTTGTGATGAAACCCTGGTCAGATAGGATCTCAAAGATTCGCTTCTCGAGTTCGCTGATTTGTGCATTTAGAGCCGCGTTTTCTTGAGCGAGCATCTGAGAGGGAAGCGGATCACGATTTTTTATTCGAGCCTCAAGGATTCGGCACTGTTGTACGGATAGGCAGAACATCTGTTTTTGGGTCATGACCGAACTCTCGAGGATTGAATGGCGTGCTCCATGGTTGATAGAATTCGATGACTCATGCGAAGCATTTCTTTGCCGTGGGGCTTTTTTAATGAGCTTAATTTTTCAAGCTCTGACTGAAGAGTTTTAAGCCGGCGCTTGAGGCGTGAATTTTCGCACCTCAGCGCTAATGTCTTTGAATCAGCGCTTTGAATAAACTGCTGATTGAGGGAGTTTTTCTCGATCTGAAGCTCCTCAGCGCGCTCTTTGTACCACGCTTCCATGATGCTATCTGCTCGCGGTTGTCGCGAGAGTATTTCGTGAAGCTCTGGTGCCGACTGTACATGGGCCCAGTTCGTCGGGGCGATAAACCAAAGATCATGAGCCGACCGTGCAGCCGCATCGAGGCATAGGTCTCTTGTCTGATTTAAAAGAGTGTTTGTAGCGAATGAGGCCTGAGAAAAGTCAATCACCCATGATTCCTGGGTCTGAGAAAGCTTTTTGATGCCGGCAGAGAGGATTTGGAAATCGGATGGGGACACCGCACCCTCGACATAAAGGTGATGTAATGCTGGGTGATTCTCTCGGGTTTCTTTTCGAAGCTTCATTCCGATTGTTAAGAAATTCTAACATCGTGGAGTTTTTTTCAAAGTGTCTTTACTGTGAGGGTATGGAGACTGAGCGGAGCACAGTGGCAACTTTATCCCAGCTGCACCGCGAGTGGTTGACACGCTATGAGCTCCCGAAATCCTCACAGGATCTTTTGAAATATTTTTTCGACCGCGACTCAGCGGCTACCGGGCTTTCTGAGTTGCTTGAATGCAATCCAGCTCTTCCTGCCGTGTTGGGTCAATATCTTGACTCCAAGATGCAGGGTTTCCATTCCGAGGTTCGAAGCCTCGAATTTGTGATTTCTCGGATTGGCTTGGATTCAGTTCGAAGGATCGTTCTTGATCATCAATTGCGACTGCATCTTCGTTTGGCTTTGGGATTAAAAATAACCAAACCTCTCGCGTTCAGCTATGCCGGTCGGTTTAGCGAAAAAGTAGAAAAAATCACATCTCGAATCGTTTACGGGGATTCGGCTTTTGTGGGTGGAATGATTTGGGATCTGTTGGCGATTCAGGAACTTTCTGTGCGAGAGCGGAATTGGATTGAGTCTCGATTTAGCGTGGCTGTCGAGACCATGGAGCGGGCGATATCCATTTCGGAAGAGCGTGTTGGATTTCCCAATAAGAGGTGGTTAGTGGCGAGTGTTTCCTCTCTCTTCGCGGCGGAGGCTATCGTCGGATTGATCGACGCACCTTTTGCTGAGAAAGTGTTGCTTTGGGAGCGTAGAAAAATTCCTGCTGCAGTACAGTCTTTGATGAAGTCTCAGCATCTTGGGTTTTCAGTTCACGCAGCGGCTGCCTGGATTTGTTCTCGAGTTACCATTCTCGAGCCTGTGACAGACGCACTCTTGTACGCCGACTTTCCTCAGTCGCTGAAAAACGCCCCAGTTGAGGTTCGAAGCTTGGCAGAGGTTTTAAGCCGCGCGACGGAACTGACCTGATAGAAACTCGTCTGAAAGTTCGTCGTCGAGCTTCCCCCAGGTTGGATGCGCCTGAAGAAACACTTTTACAAGGTGTGCGTCGAATTGCCGTCCCGCAAATTTCTTGAGTTCCCGATAGGCGAACTCATCACCGAGTCCTTTTCGGTAGGGCCGAGTGGTGGTCATGGCGTCGTAAGTGTCTGCGATCAGGACGATACGCGCAATGAGGGGGATATCGTCTCCGCTGAGGCCGTAGGGATAACCGCATCCGTCAATTCGTTCATGATGATGAAGGACGCCCGGGATCAAAGATTCAAAAAACGGTAATTTCGCGAGAGGCTGGATGATCTCGACACTTTTGATGGGATGCTCTCGAATAATCGTAATTTCATCTTCCCCGAGCTTGCCGGGCTTCAGCAGAATGCGGTCTGGAATTCCGATTTTTCCGAGGTCATGAAAGAGTGCCGCATGTTCGACCTTTTTTTGTTCCCACTCGCTCAATCCAGCGGCCCGGGCTAAAAGGCGTGCATTGCGCCCGACACGCCGACAATGGCCATAAGTGTAGGGGTCTCTGAGCCTGAGGCCCTCCAGAAGGGCCTGACTGGCCATTTGGGCCCAATCCGGAAGCTGATCCAGGGATGCCAAAACGGGCTTTGGGTGCGACATAGTTTCTTCCTGCCTAAGACTCTTTCGGCATGAGGAGTAAATATCCTGAGCTCTACCCCATACTTGACCAAAATAGTCTACTTATGGAGGACCTTTTTGCCTACTTAAAAATCTTTACGGAATACCTAGTCTTTTCCGATAGGTAGGTATGGATCTGGTTCGCTTTTTGTCATTTCAGGCGGGGTGGAGGGCGGCGGCTCTCGGAGCAA
>JAGWZD010000108.1 GCA_018968995.1 Bdellovibrionales bacterium | reverse complement strand
AGGATAGGTCGCTCGAAAATCATCGGTGTGCGACTGGATCGCATCGCCGAGATGTCTTGGCTTTTTATTCCATTGCGACCTGGAAGATTCATGAATTCATCTTTCAAGGTGTTAATTCGCTGATAGGTGATCTGGTTTCGCGGGATGACCCCAAGCCCCTCAGTAATGCTCGGTAAGGTTTGTAGTGCGAGTCGCGATTCCTCATCGGTGTACACAGTGTTCACAAACGCCTTCGCGCCCTCAGGGTCGGTGTTGTAGAGCCATTGAGCCAGGGCCAGAAAGTTTACCGCTGCCAATCCGGCGCAGTTTCGCTGTCTAATTTTTTCAAGAGCATCGAGCACGTCTCCGAGCGCTCTACCGATCGCATCAAAAAACATTCGGTTATCGCTAACGCTAATTTTCTCAAGATTGTAGATGTTGCAGTAATTGTCATCGGGTTTAAAAACGAGACATACCGAGGGCACCTGAATATTCTCGAACTGACCTCTGTTTGAAAGGCTGCGGTAGGCGCCAAACGCAAACCGATTTCCAGTTTTTTGATCCGGGCGCCAGCTATTTCCGAAATTAATGTACCGATATAAAAACCGTTTGTACTGGCGCCGAAGGTCATAATTCAGCGCCCCGATGGCATCGAGCTGTCTTGCTTGAACAGAGGCTCCGGCGTACGCGGCCACATCCGCCGCGTTCTGCAAGTTGATCTTCGCGTGCACCAGCATTCCAGTATTCACGACAAAGGCAAAAAACAGAAAAAAGGTGGTCGCGATCAACGTGGCAGCCACGATGCTGATTTGACCGCTGATATTTGCTTTTACAGCTTTCGCGACATGACCCAATGGAGACCCCTTTGCTAACCCTCCTATTTTTCCAGTGCGGCGACGCGCTGTCCATATGTTGAAAGTCTAGACACTGATGGGGTTGAGGGATGCGTCCTGCCCCAGACAGTTAGATCACAAAAAATCAATAGTTTCATATATTTAAGTTTTGTGTCCGTAATGACGCATGTTGGCATTCGGCCTGCACTAAGGGCCCCACGTGAAACGCGGTACGTGGAGTTTTCAGCAGCAGTGGAAAGAGTGGGGAGTGGGCCTTGGACTTCTGGTCGGGCTCACCGCCTCCGCAGATATGGGCCCGATTTGCGTAAATTGCCAGCTTCCTTCCAGTTCGGCAGTCGAGGCCTTAGGGCTATCGAATCAAATTCCCGGACTCGGAGTGGAGTTTGGCACCACGCGAGCAGGCTATGGGCTGGTATCCACACAACCCGTGCTTCAGTTTCCAAACCTGCTAGCAGCCAGTGGGGGATCTAATCCGCCACCAACACCATCTTGGCTAGACCGCGTTCAACCCGGATTTTTACCGCAGAATTTTAGTCTTTCGCCCGCTCCGTGGGTGAGTCCTGATTCGTTTGTTTGGAATTGGAATGCCTATCCTGATGGATTTCATCCTCAGGCTGCATTCATGTCTTTATGGAACACTCCAACCTCCCCCTGGGCGGCCTCCGCTCAGATGCTGAGTGCCGGGAGCCGGGTGTTCCAGCCAGTAGGACCCGCGATGGCCGCTCTTTCGGCCAGCAGTGCCCGCTGAGAGTGGTGGTTTTTATAAAGGTTCCGGTCGGTCAGTCCGCCCGGTGCATCGCGAGAGAGGATCCCCCTCCGCTCTCGTGACTCTCTCTCCCTCTCTCCCCCTGGGGGCTCGGACCAATGATTGGTTCCGGGCCCCCCTTTTCATTTGCCGGGGGTGGGCGAGCGCACTATAACTCAGCCCATCTACATGAGTTTTTTGAAGGAATTGCCAGTCATTCCAGAGGCGTCTTTGAATCTTGAAGCACCGGGCGAGACTTCGTCTCGAGGAGCTTCCGAAGCGCTTGCTCGACCTTTGCCGCCCTCGCAGGCAGCCAAGATCCTTCAGTCTCGGAAACCCGAGTGGCTCAAGATTCGTCCACCGGCTGGCGAAAGCTACGCGCAGATCAAAAGCATGCTTCGTGAGCGAAACCTCCACACGGTTTGCGAGGAAGCTCATTGCCCCAATGTTTCTGAATGCTGGGCGACAGGAACGGCAACGTTCATGCTTGGTGGAGATACCTGTACCCGCGCTTGTCGGTTTTGCGCGATCAAGACTGCTCGCGTACCGCCTCCTCTCGACCCGAATGAGCCTGCGATGATTGCTGAGAGTATCTCCGCGCTCAAGCTCCACTATGTGGTGCTCACCTCGGTGGATCGAGATGATCTTTCTGATGGTGGGGCAGGGCATTTTGCGGCAACCGTGCGCGAAATTAAAAAGCGAGATCCCCATGTGATCGTGGAAGCGCTGGTTCCTGATTTTAGAGGCGATGTGAAGGCCGTTAAAACCATCGTTGATTCAGGTCTTGATGTGTATGCGCACAATATTGAGACCGTCCGAAGGCTTCAGTACCGAGTGCGTGATCCACGCGCTGGCTATGAGCAATCGCTTGCGACGTTGCGTTTCGCGAAGCAGTGGTCTGACGAGAGTGGTCGATCGAAGATGTACACCAAAAGTGCCATCATGCTCGGGCTCGGTGAGACACTGAAGGAAATCGAGGAGTCCTACGGGGACTTAATTGATTACCAAGTCGATGTGCTCACATTGGGGCAGTACCTGCGTCCATCGCTCCAACATCTGCCAGTTGAGAAGTATTATTCTCCCGAGGAGTTTGATGGGCTGGGGGAATTAGCGCGAGAAAAAGGGTTTTTGTATGTTGCTGCCGGACCTATGGTTCGGTCGAGCTACAAGGCAGCTGAATTTTTTATGAAGGGCGTGGTCGAGCAAGACCGCAGAATTAGCAGTCATCGAAAAAGCTGAAAGCTAAAAGGAGACAGACATGGAATTCAAACTTCCTGAATTAGGTGAAGGCGTCCACGAAGGTGAACTCGTGAAGTGGAAGGTGAAGCCAGGCGATCTCGTCAAGGACGATCAAATTCTCTGCGAGATCATGACCGATAAGGCCACAATCGAGATTCCTTCTCCGTTTCACGGCGTTTGTAAGGATATTCGCGCAAAAGAAGGCGAGACGGTCCATGTCGGCCAAGTGCTCGTGACTTTTGAGGGCGAAGGTAAAAAAGCTGGCGCAGCGGCCAGCGCTTCTGCCCCCGCTCCAGCAGCAGCTCCTTCAGCGGCTGTAGCTCCTAAGGCTCCAAGCGCGCCGGCTCCGGCAGCAGCAATGGTGAGCTCAGGTAACCTTTCGCCCGAGTCGCGCGTTTTAGCTGCCCCCTCCACTCGTCGTATGGCGCGTGAGATGGGCGTGAACTTAGGTTCTGTTTCTGGCTCGGGGCCTCATGGTCGCGTGATGCGCGAGGATCTCGATCAGTTCTTAAGAGGTGGCACAGGAGCAGTGGCTGCTGCAGCCCCGCAGATCGCATTACGCTCGCTTCCGGTTCGAGCAACCGTGGCTGGAGCCCAGACGGAAGAGCGAGTGGGCTTTAAGGGCTTACGCAAAAAGATTTCTGAAAAAATGAGGCAGTCCAAAGATAATGCTGCTCACTTTACTTATGTTGAGGAAGCGGATGCGACGGCGCTGGTGGAGCTACGAGCCTCAGCAAAAGAGCTTGGGGCTCAGTACGGAATTAAAGTCACCTACCTGCCGTTTGTGATGAAGGCCATGGTTGCTGCTTTAAGAAAGTATCCTATTCTTAATTCTCATTTGGATGAGTCAACAAACGAAATCGTTCTCAAGCACTACTACAATATCGGCCTTTCCATTCAGACCGAGGAAGGTCTGACTGCACCTTGCGTGAAAGACGTGGCAAATAAGTCCGTCCTTCAGCTGGCAAAGGAAATTCAGGATATCGTGGATCGCGCGAGAGCCAAGAAACTTACTTCCGAGGATTTCTCTGGAAGCACGATCACGCTCACCAATGCAGGGTCGATTGGGGGGCTTTTTGCGACTCCAATTATTAACTTTCCAGAAGTAGCGATTCTTGGATTTAACAAAATCTTTCGTAAGCCCGTGGTGAAAACCGCAGGCGGTAAAGAGGAGATTGTGATCCGTGATTGGACTTACTTCTCGATTTCTTTGGATCATCGAATTGTGGATGGCGCGGTCGCGGCGGAGTTCATGAAGACGTTCATTCAGTATATCGAGAATCCCAGTCTCTTGATTTTAGAAGGATAAGAAAATGGCTACCACTTCTCATGATGTTGTTGTTCTAGGTGCAGGGCCCGCGGGATACGTTTGCGCCATTCGCCTTGCTCAGAATGGCCGAAAAGTCACCGTGATCGACAAAGCCGAAGTGGGAGGGGTTTGCCTGAACCGCGGTTGTATTCCTTCAAAGGCGCTCATTTACGCGGGGAGCATTTTCGATAAGGTCTCTCATCACGCCGACGAGCTGGGTATCGAACAAAACGGTAAGCCGCTTAAAGGTCTGAACGTGAACATGTCGAGGCTCAAGACCTGGAAAGACGGTGTGGTTTCGAAGCTGACCGGGGGCGTGGGCCAGCTGCTGAAAGCAAACGGTTGTACAGTCATCTCGGGTGAAGCGAACTTCACTGGCCCGAAAACACTTGAGGTTAAAACCAGCAAGGGTGTGGAGACCATTCAGTTTAACGCCTGCGTGATTGCAACAGGTTCTCGTCCCACAGCACTTCCTGGTTTTACCGTGGATCAGAAGAAAGTTCTCGATTCCACCGGAGCGCTCGATCAAACCACCGTGCCTCAAAGTCTTCTTTGTATTGGCGGTGGCTACATTGGTCTTGAGCTGGGCACTTTCTTTTCTAAAGTGGGCACCCAAGTCACGGTTGTGGAGGGTGGGCCAGGACTTCTTGGGGGAGTGGATCCAGATCTTGCTAAAGTGGTTCAGAAGAAGCTTGAAAAACGCGGTGTAAAAGTTTTTTTAGGCCACGGCGTGAAAAGCATGAAGGATCTTGGAGCCAAAGGTGTGGAAGTGACCTTTGAGCCGCGCTCTGGAGGCAAATCGATTACCGAGAAATTTGAGAAAGTCTTGGTCACTATCGGTCGAACACCGAACTCTGAGAATCTCGGACTTGAAAAAGCTGGAGTGAAGACCGATTCCAAAGGATTCGTGCTGGTCGATGCCCAGCGAAAAACCAATGTTCCGGGGGTCTATGCCATTGGCGATATCGCCGGACAACCCTTGCTAGCGCACAAAGGATCTAAAGAAGGAATCGTTGCCGCTGATGCGATTGCTGGAAAGAAAGTGGCTTACGATGTTGTGGCCATGCCGGCGGTGATCTTTACGGATCCTGAGATTGCGGCGGTGGGGCTGACCGAAGCGGAGGCCAAGCAAAAGGGCATTCAAGTTCAAGTGGGCATTTTTCCATTTGGAGCCAATGGCAGAGCGCTTTCGGTGGGTGAACCGGAAGGCTTTGTGAAAATGGTGGGGGATGCCAAGACAGGTCGATTGCTAGGCGTTCATATTGTTGGAGCCGAAGCCTCGAACTTGATTTCAGAGGCTGCCTTAGCTCTTGAGATGGGAGCTCATGTGGAGGATCTGGCGCTCACCGTTCATCCGCATCCCACATTGCCCGAAACGCTGATGGAAGCGGCTGAGGCGACTTTGGGACACGCGATTCATATCTTCCAGAAAAAATCCGGAGCTTCCCCACAGCCACAGGCCCGAGTTTAATGCAGTTCTGGTCTCTCTCAGGGCTAACCCCTTATGGTCTTGCAAGCGAGCTTCAGAAGAAGCTCGTCGAGCGCAGGGCTTGTGGAGAGATTTCAGACACGATCTTATTCCTCGAGCACTCGCCAGTGGTGACTCGCGGGCGAGGTCTTCAGTGGGTGGGCGCTCCGCGTGAGCGTTCTGTTCCGCTTGCGGCACCGCTGCCGGCTTCCATTGAATTTTGTGAAAGCGAGCGGGGAGGAGATCTGACCTATCACGGTCCTGGGCAGCTGGTCGTGTATCCGATCGTCAAGCTCGATGGGTCTGGTTTTGGGCCCGAGAAAGATGTCACCTCCTTTCTCAGGAAGCTTGAGCAAGTCTTTATCGATTGGATTCAGGAACTGGGACTCCGTGCCGAGGCTCGTGAAAGCGCGACGGGTGTTTGGGTGGAAGACAAAAAAATCGCCTCCATCGGTATCGCTGTCCGTAGGTGGGTCGTCTGGCATGGACTTGCTCTGAATGTGGTGAACGATTTAGGGCCCTTTCAACTGATTTCACCCTGTGGATTTACTCCTGAGGTGATGTCGTCACTTGGAAATCTTTTAGATTCTCGAGAAGTACGCTGGCCTCGTGAGCGGTGGCGTTCTTGGTGTGAGCAGCGGATCGCTCAGCGATTTGCCGGTAATACGGGCCTCGCGCAGATTCAGTCGCTGACACTTTCTGAGGCCATGGACCGATGATGTATCCGCGGAAAAGGCTTGATATTTCCTGGTCGGATTTACTTTTTGGAGTGCTTTTCTGCTGTAGAGCAAAACCTCGGTCGTATTTAAACCGTCAGATTGAGAGCCTTTTTTCGGCGCCTGCAGCGGATAGGTTAGATTCCGAGGCCACCGCCTGCTTGTCGATTCGGAGTGGCTTTGATCTTTACCTAAAAGTTTTGAATTTAAAGGCCGGTAGTGAAGTGCTGGTGTCCGCTCTCACGATTCCTGACATGTGGCGGCTTTTGGAGCATCATGGTCTAATTCCAGTTCCCATCGATGTCGACCCATTAACTCTAGCGCCCAAGGCTGAAAGCTTAGAGCGCGCACGAAGCGCAAAGACTCGGGCTGTGTTGGTGGCCCATCTCTTTGGAACTCGAATCGATCTAGGTGCTGTTGCTGAATTTACAAAGAAACACTCGCTTTTCTTGTGGGAGGACTGTGCTCAGGCCTTCTCTGGTCTGGGGTACACTGGCGATCCTCGTGCAGATATTTCCATGTTTAGCTTTGGTCCTATTAAAACGGCAACGGCCTTAGCAGGTGGCGTGTTGGTCATTCGAGATAGCGATCTTCGGAAAAACTGGCGTCAGGGGCATGCGCGATATCCTGCACAAACGGAGCGCAGTTTTTCAGCACGGGTTTTCAAGTATGCGCTGATTAAGGGC
>JAGWZD010000107.1 GCA_018968995.1 Bdellovibrionales bacterium | reverse complement strand
CCTCATGCAGAGTATACACAGCTCAAGATTGTAATGCGCTGGGCTATTTTAAGAGAATTTTTAGGCGGTCCGGTCAGGAATTTGGCACATCATCCGAGCCGTCTGATTCTCTAGCCATCATATCGGCATTGATCGACTCAAGATAAACCAGCATCGCGGATCGAAGGTCGTCTAGTGACATCGCGGAGAGGTCTGGGGTCACATTGGACGGCTGATCTTTCATCGACAGCATTTCTACCAGCTCCGAACGAACAGATGAGTCCGGAAGTCCGGTGATTGCTACGATCGAACGAACGAGAGTATCCCCATGCACAGGCCCGCTCTCATTCTCGGCAATTTCAGTTTTCTGGGAGACGTCCATTTCCCCTCCACACACTTGCCTTGAGTATAGAAATCGCTTTTTCCGAACGGCAACTAATTTATTGAGGTACCCCTGAAGATTTCTCTCGGCGTGGTGTCAACAACCCGACAGCGATGAAAATCAGACTGCCCCCCACCCATTTTGGGAGAGTCATGACCTCCCCCAACGCCAAAACCCCAAGCGCACTACCGACGATAGGCTGCACAAAGATGGTAAGCGCAGCATTTGACACCACTGTACGCTCTAAAGCGATCAGCCAATAGAGGTAAGTCAGCGTTGAGCCTAGGGGACCCAGCCATAGAATAGCTCCCCAACCCCGCGTATCGAGTTGAGCCCACTGATCCTGCGAGGGAAGGCCCCCTAAGGGCACAACGAAAGCGGTCAGCATTAAAAATCCAAAAATCATCGCAGAACCAAAAATCTCAATCGCGGGGTATTTGCCCGATAGCTTCCGACCAAAAATAGAGTAGCCGGCCTCTCCAAACAAAGAAGCTAATAGAATTAAGCTTCCCAAAATACTGGGGCTCCCCCACCAGACCGAAGGGGCTGTGAATATTAAACCAGAGAGCATGCCAAAGCCAAGAATGGCTGCAGCAAATGAGAATATCTGACTGTAGCTGAGGCGCTCTCGAAGAAAAATAACGGCTAAAGAAACGGTCACCAGCGGCTCCAAGGCGATCAAGAGCGAGTTATCGATCGCGCCAGTTTTATTGAGGCCAGTCACACCGACAAAAGGGGCAAAACAAAATGCCGAGAAGCCGACCCCAAAAATAAGCAAAAAGTCCGCAAATGATCGTGGTCTCGCGAAAAAACGCCCCGTTTGAGTGGAGAGCTTCGAGCCATTACTGCGTCTGTGTCGAAGTGTCCGGAATAAGAACACTACCCCAATGATGACGAAAAAAGAAATCGTCGCCGAGGAATACCTGAGCCAAGCGACCTGGGCCGGTTGAAAAATCTGAAGCAGGGTCTTGGACATGATTGGGTTGGCAGCCCAGATGACATTACACAGGATGAGCCCCACCAGGACTTGAAAAGGCATGATAGAATTACAATCATGAGCAACAAACCTCTTCAAGAAAAGCCTGCGAAAGATTCGGCCGTTACGATGACTGAAATTGTTCTTCCAGGGCATGCCAACGCCTTAGGTACCATCTTCGGAGGACAAGTGATGTCGTGGATCGATATTGCAGCAGCGATCGCCGCCGGCCGGCATGCACGGAAGGTCGTGGTCACGGCTTCCATCGATGCCCTTCACTTCGTGGCACCTATCAAAGTCGGACACGTGGTGCACATCAAGGCTATGGTGAATTTTGCCTCGCGAACTTCGATGGAGGTGGGCGTTCGAGTGGACTCTGAAAACCCTGTTACCGGCGAATCTCACCACACGGCAAAAGCTTACCTCACTTTTGTGGCCCTCGACGAACATGGAAAACCGACTCCAGTGCCCAAAGTTTTAACAGAAAGCCCAGAGGAGAAGCGCCGTTTCGAACAAGCAAGACGTCGAAGAGAGGCGCGAATTCAACTCGCAGAGGAACTTAAAAAAGAATTAGGACAACCAGGATAACCCTTTTGCACTGGCTATACTTATTTCGCCACGGCGAAACCGACTACAATCGAGAGCATCGTTTTCAAGGTCACCTAGACATTCCCCTAAACGACGAAGGCAAGCGTCAGGCGGCAAAATTAGTCCCAGCTCTTCAACATGTGGGCATCGACTGCATTCTGAGCTCTGATTTAATGCGAGCGCGCGAAACAGCCGAAATCGCTGCCTTGCAACTTGGAGTACCCGTCTTTGAAACGCGAGGGCTTCGCGAAGCCCACCTGGGAGGGGCTCAGGGGCTAACCACCGAGCAAATTGCCCAGCGTTTCGGCCAGGAACTCGTGGAAAAATGGAGATCACCGGATGCAAGTGATGCAGATGTCTCTTACCCGGGAGGGGAATCGGGAAGAGAAGTTCTCCATAGAGCACTCCATTCGATCGAAGAATTTATTAAATCCTCACCGTATACGCGAATTGGAATCGCAACTCACGGAGGAGTGATTCGCAGGATAGTTCGATCCTTGCTACAGGATCGGGAAATCTTCATCCCCATTCCCAATGGAATTCTTTATCCGCTGAAACGAAATCCGAGCGATGGAAACCTAGAACTGGTGCAAACCATGCCCTTGCCGTTCAATAGATAGTCGAAATTTTTCCGTTTAAGCTAGTGGTAGAACGAACTCTGGAATGGCGTCAGGGTCAGTAAAAATCCAATCCACCTGCGATTCCTGCGATCGAGAGCCGGTGGATGGATCGGTTGTTCCAACAATACACGACAGGGCACTGGCAATGGCCTGTGCCGAATTAACAACAGTCCATCCAGGTAGCGCCCTCTGAAAGGCCTCTTGAATCCAGGGATAGTGAGTGCATCCCAGTAGTGCCACTCCCGTAGGATGCGACTTTCTGTACGAACTCACATACTCCTCGACAACTTGATGAAGTACCGGATGATCTGTCCAGCCCTCTTCGATCAGGGGCACCAAAAGAGGGCAGGCTTGCTCAAAAACGGTCACTCCTTTTTCTCTAAGGAGTCGACCATAGAGTCCGCTCTTTACCGTCGCTTTGGTTGCCAAGACTAAAACAGGTGCCCCTAAGGGTTTCTGCTGGAGAGCTTCAAGTGCTGCCGAAACCCCTGGCTCCACGACTCCAAGCACTTGAATTCCCGGCCCACAGGCCTCTCGAATTTCACCGAGCGCTAAGCTGGAGGCCGTATTACATGCCACCACTAAAGCTGAAATACCTTGAGCGCTTAAGGTGCGAGCACATTCGGCTGAAAGCTTTCGAACCTGCGCGGAACTTTTCGTTCCGTAGGGGACATGAGCGGTGTCTCCTAAATAAACGAAATGGGTCTTGGCAAACCGCCTGCGCAGTTCCGAGAGCACCGTCATCCCGCCTACTCCGGAATCAAAAACACCAATTTTCATTTTGCGGCCGCAGGCTTTCCAATCTGCTGCATGAGCTTTGAGAGGTTTTGAGCCGACTCTGCCTCAATATCTTTGTGCAACGAGTTTCCGTGCGAATCGATAGTCACGACCACTGGAAAATTTTCCACCTCCAGCTCCCAGATTGCTTCGGGGCTACCGAATTTCTCAAGCATGTAAACGGTACGAACTTTCTTGATCGCCTCAGCCAGAACTTGAGCCGCTCCACCCACAGCATGCAGATAAACGCACCCAAACTTCTGACAAGCCTGTCGGGTCTTTTCGCCCATTCCACCCTTACCGATCACTGCTCGAACACCGTGCTTTTCTATGATGGTGGCCTGATAAGGCTCTTCGCGGGTTGAAGTCGTCGGACCAGCAGCAGTTACCACCCATTGACCCTTTTTCTTCATCACCACTGGCCCACAGTGGTAAATGATTCCGTCCCGAAGACTTACGGGTGGTTCATTCCCCTCATAAAGCCACTTGTGGACTGCATCGCGGCCGGTAAAAATCACGCCGCTGATCTCCACCATATCGCCCACCTTGAGGGAGCGGATTTTTTCTTCAGTAAAAGGCGCAGCAAGTTGGATCATGAGAAATTTCCTTTTGAATCAGTAAAGCCACTTCTGGATTTTTCCTTGGGTGCTGAGTTTTGCTCCCTGCCGACGAAATGCCCAACACATGTAAGAGACACTGACAAAAAACGAAGCGGGAAGTCGATTCAAGGCCCCAATTTTTACTCCCATGAGGGTCGTCTTACCTCCAAAGCCCATGGGTCCGATTCCAAGCTGGTTGGCTTCCTGGAGGCACTCCTCCTCGAGCTTGGAAAGAACAGGGTTCGGATTTTTATCGCGCATTTTGCGCAAAAACTGCTCCTTGCTCGCCAAGTATCCGGTGGCCCGATCTCCACCCACGATCACACCGAGAACTCCCGGTCCGCAGCCCTTACCCTGAGCCTGCTGGACGGCGTCCAGAATACACTTCTTTACTCCATAAAGATCTCGCCCGGCTCCAATACGGGCATCAGGAAGACTGTACTGAGCGCCGACATTTTCGCAGCCTCCACCCTTGAGCATGAGCTTCACTTCAATATGATCTTTCTTCCAGGGCTCTAAATGTAACGTGGGAGTGCCGGGGCCCACATTGGTTCCATTGTTCTCACCCGTCAGACTGTCCACGCTATTTTGGCGTAAGAAGCCCTTTTTGGTGGCTGAAACAACTGCTTTTTTTACCAGCTTCGTGAGTAATTCACTGTCCAGCTTTCGCGGGTAATGAATGTAAAAAAGAATGCTCCCCGTGTCCTGACAAAGGGGCTGACTCTTTTTCTTCGCAAGTTCAATATTCTTCTGGATGATTTTAAGAGCGTACTCGCCTCGGGATTCTTTAGCTTCCCGCTCGAGTCCCTCAATCACGGCATCCACCACATCTTGCGGCAGTTCCGCAGAGGTCTTTCGAACAATTTCAACAAAGGCTTCCTGGAGCTTTTTTTGCTGGCTAGAGGTCATGTAGCGGTTTTAACCAGCCCTGAGAGCCGGTGCAAGATCTGCAATAGATCCCTCAGCTGAAAGTTGAACCGCCGCGGCTCACGGGTCATACTACTCGGGCCCATGGACATCCCGAGGACTCCTGAATTTATCGACCGCGAGGTACTCACCCTCACCCGAGAGGGGGAGTGGCTTTCTGACGGCGAACTCATCACGCATGGCGCAACGATCACGGCTTTTGGTCGAAACCTCAAGAGAGCACCCGATGGTCGCTGGTGGCTCGAGATCGGCCGAGACCGGAAGCAAATTGAGGTCGAAGACACGGCCTACTTCGTCAAGCTGATTGAAGGCTCCCCCGCTTCTGGGTTTGAGCTTTCGCTCAGCGATGGATCTCGAGAAAAATTGAGGCCTGACACTCTCCTGCTCACTCCAGGGAGACTGACCTGCCTCACTCAAGCAGGCTTTGAGGCCAAGTTTTTGAGATCCGCTTACTCTGATCTTCTGATGCAGGCTTTGTCTCAAAACCAGGGAAGATATCAGCTGATGATCGAAGGTCAGAAGATCGAGCTTGGTCCTCCACTGCCAAAAACGATCGTTTTTTTCGACGGGGTCTGTGGCCTCTGTAACTTCACAGTAGATTTTCTTATGAGAATAGATCGGAAACACACGCTCCATTTTGCGCCCCTGCAGGGGCGAATCGCTTCAGCCTTGCTTCCCTCGTCTCAGCGCTTGGACCTCGACACCGTGATCTTGGCTTCAGCAGGTCGAACTGATGACCGATCGACTGCAGTCCTTCGGACTCTCATCAGCGTTGGAGGCCTGTGGAAGATTGCAGCAATCTTTCTGCTGATTCCAAAATTCATTCGAGACACTGTGTACCGAGCCGTAGCGTTGAACCGCTATTCCTGGTTTGGAAAACGCGAAACGTGTCGACTTCCGACCCGCGAAGAACGGGGACGCATCCTCGATTGAGTTGCTGCGTTTGTATTTACCCGTGTCCGCCCATCAGAAAAGGCTGACTCATGAAATCAAGACTTCTGTCTCGCCCATTGCGCTCGAAAAACTCGAACGTCTCCGACCACACGACTTCTGGGTCGGTGATCGTAAAAAGCTTCCGTCGATACTCATGGCAACCAGGAAAGCCTGCTGAATACCACGCCAAGAACTTGCGAGCATGAACCATGGCCATTCGAGCTGGGAAAGTTTGCTCTAAAAGGCTCCTCTGCTCGTGCATGAGTGCGATATAATCGCTAATTTGAGGTCGCTTAGGCTCCTGACCCTTGAGAACCGCTTCACACTGCTCAAAAAGGAAAGGGTTTCTGAGCGCTCCTCGGCCAATCATGACGGCATCCACTCCATAAGTGCGGTACTTTTTAACAGCATCTTCTGCTGTGGAAACATCGCCGTTTCCTATAATCGGAAGAGCGCTTTTTGCTCTAATGTCTCCAATAAAGTCCCAGTCGGCTTCACCGCTATACCCTTGCGCACGAGTGCGGCCATGAATGGCGACCCACTTAACACCAGCGTCTGCTGCGACTCGTACAATTTCCGACGCATTGCGAGTTTGAGCGTCCCATCCCGTTCGAATTTTAATTGTAACGGGAATGCGGACCGACTTCACCATGGCGTGGAGGATCTTGGATAACCCCATCGGATCTCGGCACATCGCAGAGCCAGCGCCTTTTTTAACCACTTTCGGAACGGGGCATCCCATATTGAGATCGACAAAATCCGCCCCTAAACGCTCAACGTACTGACAGGCTTTCACCAGATGTTCCTGGTCTTCACCAAAAATCTGAAGACCCACCCGTCGCTCCTCTTCGTGGTACTTCAAGAGATCCAGAGTGCGGGCACCGGCGTACTCAATTCCTGTGGCAGATACCAACTCGGAAATGACCACGGCCGAACGATGCCGACGCATTAACCTTCGAAAAGGCGAGTGCGTAATGCCCGCCATCGGAGCCAGGATAAAAGGATGCTCGATTTCAAAAGGACCAAGGTGCATCACAACAAACTACTTCTTAAGAGCAAGGATCTCAGAGATTTCCTTAGGTGCATCGATGGTCAGATTTTCGTTCCCTGATGCGGTGACCAGAATATCGTCTTCAATACGAATACCGATTTGCTGGTACGCGGCAGGAATCGCCGTGTCTGAAGGCTGTGAGTAGAAACCAGGTTCAATCGTCAAACACATTCCTGGCTCTAAAACTCGTG
>JAGWZD010000106.1 GCA_018968995.1 Bdellovibrionales bacterium | reverse complement strand
CACGAAGGGTCTCTCCCTGCTTCCAACGCTCGCCTTCAATTTCCAGAATAATTTCCATTGGTTTAGCAAAAAAACTTCCGCGCATCACAGGCTCCCTAATTCAAATTCCTCAATCTTATTCACCACTAGGCGCTTTTCCAATGGTTTTAGGATTGACTCCTGGAGTCTTCGCCGATAGACACTGCCGCCATGCATTATTCGAGGGGAATTCGGGGGCAACTCCTTGTTTTCGTTATTTTTATGACCCTGCTGGGCAGCTGCTCGTGGGATCACAAAAGGCGCGCGCCAATGCTCGAAGACCTACAGGTGCAGCCTCAAGGGCAGGTGCCACTCGAAAAGCTTGGACCCGAATTCGAAACGCAACGTGTTCGCACCACGGCGAAGCTTATAAAATCTCGGATTCTGGATCGAGAGTTTCTCTATGGAGTCGACATCCAAAACTCCTCCATGAAGGAAGGTGATGACCTTCTTCCAGCCATGAGCCTTGGGCATTACAAGGCTCGATTTAAAATTTCAGCAGACAAGCTTCAACTCGTGACGGACTCAAGTTCGCTCTACGAGTCCACGATCAATCATCCTGAGCGACTGATCCATGAGTGGAAGATTACGACATCAGATGCAACTTCCCTCAGCGTTGTCATCGACCGACCCTCGCCTCTTTTGGCCACGTTCCTCTCGGGCCCAGGCGCTCCGCGAGAGCGCACGAGCTGGCTGCGCGCAGCGGAGTTCGAAAAAAAGGACAACCTCCTCATGCTTCAAACCAGCATTGAGACTGAGAAGGGTGAAGTTGTCGAGTTTCTAGAGAGCCTCTTTCCCCGTGAACAGCTGATCAGCACGGATGCACCTCTTTATATTGGTGCTGATTTCAATCCCTATTTTTCGCGCTTTGGCTTCTTGTCTTCCGTAACTGTGTTTTTCGATGACATTGATGGAAACCGACAAAGCTCGATGGTGGCCAACCGTTTTGGGTGGTCACCCGCCACATCCAAAGAGCCGATTTATTGGTATGTGACCCGAAACATTCCCGACGAACTTCTTCCTATTATCGGGTCTGCCGTCGAAGGATGGAATCGCTATTCACAAAAGATGTGGGGAAAAGACATCCTGAGGTTCCTGGGAAAACTTCCCGAGGATGTTCAGGTAGGAGACCCAAGATACAATGTGATTTATTGGGACACGGTGGACGAGGCGGGCGCAGCTTATGAAACGCAAGCTTCAGACCCTGAGACAGGAATTCAGTCCCACTCATTGATTTATTTACCAAAAGCATGGCTAAGGCTGGGCGAAGATGCTCACCGGAAAAGTTTTCCGTCGGCAGGCCTATCGTCTGATGACTCAAGGCCTTCTCAACGGTCGTTTCTGGGAAGGGCGATCCGAGCCCGATGTATGCGTTCATCTTTCGACAAACCTTATGTACACCTAGAATCGCTGGATGGTGTTTCATCGGAGACCTTTGGCAAGGAACTCCTGAAACAAACCTTGTTTCATGAAGTGGGTCACGCTTTAGGTTTGGACCACAACTTCAAGGGCTCTTTGGCATTTGATCCTGACCAGCCTCAGTCACCTCCCACGCACTCGGTAATGGACTATAACGACTTCTTCGTGGAGCGGGCTATTTTTGACTCTCTCGACAGCTCCACAGGGCTGATTCTGGAATACGATCGACAGGCGCTGTCCGCGCTTTATAATAACGGCAAGGACATTGCCCCTAGCGATCCGGTGCTGCCGAACTGTAACGATGATGATTCGGATGCCTTTTTCGTTGATGGCTTTACTCGTGTTGATCCGCTCTGTAACCGCTACGATCTAGGACAGGACCCCTCGATTACTGTTGAGCGCACCATGGGCTTAATTACGGGAAACAGTGCGAAAGTAGGCCCCATCTTAAGTCTGCCGCTTGCGATTCAGCGCTACCAAAATGGTCTTCAAGAAAAACTAGAGGAGGTTCTTCAGAAGAGCCCCGAGACCCTCAAAACACAAAAGCAGATCGCCGGATTGATCAACCAAGCGATCGACAAACTGGACTCTCTCCAGGGACAGTATTTTGAAAATGGACACGAAAGCCTCATGGGCTCGCTGGGCTCCATGCGGAAGTCACTGTTTCCATTCAGAGCCGGTATTCAGAACGAGGAGAATTTCAGACGCAGAGTGATCGATACCATCGATTTTGCCTCATCCACCCGCGAGCTTCCTGCGGCAGCGAAGCAGAGCCGAGATGCCCTGATATTGATGCTTCGAGAGTGGACAAAATCTACTCCGTGGGCACGATCGGAAATGGCCGCAGGTCGAAACATTGACGACTTACTTGAACAATGGCTTGCAGAGGAACCTCATTTTTCGAGTGTTCGCGCGTTAGCTCTTTCGCTTCTTCGTTTACCGTCAGGAACCACTCTTCACTTCGATAAAAACAGCCTGAATCAGATCGACCTTGAGGAGTGGGCTACTAGTAAGCTTGTTCGTGCACTTACCTCCTCTCAGGAAGCTTTTGTTGTACGTAAAGCGGCAAGCCAATCCTTGTCCTCTTTCGCTAAGACTGAAGTAGGGGCTGTAGGCCTTCGAGAGGCGACGCTGAAGCTTCAACAGGAACTCCGCCAATCGAGCACTGCGCGCCAGCGCGAGGAGCTGCGGCAACTGCTCGATCAGTTATCAGCTCCGCCGCCGGGCGAGAGGTGAGCGTTCTGAGATCCGTTTTTACCTTTTTTGAATAATTATAATTCTAGTGATAGTTTTAAATTATGAACATTCACTGGATGACCTTACGAGATCTACAATATGTTGTGGCCGTTGCTGAGGAGCTTCACTTCGGTCGGGCCGCAAAACGCTGCTCTGTAAGCCAACCAGCGCTCAGCACTCAAATCAGAAAGCTTGAGGAGCAGCTCGGAGGACTTTTCTTCGAGCGATCTCAAAGGCAGGTCACCCTCACGGAGCAGGGTCGAAGACTCGTAGAGCAGGCTCGTTTGGTTTTGGAAGAGGCCCAAAAAATTCCTGCATTGATCAAACAGCGTGAGACTCCGCTTGCAGGGCCTTTCCGCATAGGCGCTATCGCCAGTGTTGGTCCATACCTTTTTCCCCACATTCTTTCGACCCTGCGAAAGACATTCCCAGAGCTTGAGCTCTTTATTCAAGAGGGCCTGACCGATGGACTCATTCAACAACTACGCAACGGGAATTTAGATGCCGTGATTGCTTCTCCTACATTTGATCGAAACGGGCTTCGAGAGGAGCGTTTATATTTTGAACCTTTCCTACTTGCTGCCCCAAAAGGGCATCCATTGGCTCGGTCTAGAAAGCTACATGGCCAAGATCTCCATGCTGATGAAATGGTGCTTCTTGAAGATGGACATTGCATGAAAGACCAGACCCTTCAGCTCTGTGGATCGGGAAGGCGTCAACGCTCGAAGGGATTTCAGGCTGCTAGTTTAGAAACTTTACGCCAAATGGTGGCTGCCGGAATGGGCTACACGATTCTTCCTGAGCTTGCCGTTCCTGAGAAGAGCCCACCACTCAGGGAGCTGATCGATTACCGTGCCTTTGATGAGCGCCAGGTGGGGCGATGGATCACACTCTACTCGAAGGAGCGCTTTTCTCGGCCGGGAGATATCGACGCTCTTGCTGATTTTCTTCGCAAAGAAAGCCCAATCTCGTCTAGCTCGAGCCAGAAATAAAAAAGGCCCCCCTCAACAGCGCGAAGGGGGCCCAGGTTTCACCACGACTTTAGAGAGCTGAGCGCTTCAGGTCGAAGCGATCCAACGCCATGACCTTGTTCCAGGCCTTCACGAAGTCCTTTACAAACTTTGACGAAGCATCATCCGCGGCATAAACCTCGGCAATGGCTCGTAACTCGGAATGCGAACCGAAGATCAAATCTACCGGTGTAGCGGTCCATTTGACCTTGCCGGTCTTGCGGTCCTTACCTTCGTAAAGTCCTTCAGCTCGAGCAGACTTTTCCCACTGAGTCGACATATCAAGCAGATTGACGAAAAAGTCGTTACTCAAGGTGCCTGGACGAGAAGTGAAAACGCCGTGTTTCACCTGGCCCGCGTTGGCATCCAAGGCTCTCAAACCACCCACGAGCACCGTCATCTCTGGAACAGTCAAACTGAGCATGTTCGCACGATCGACCATCGCTTCTGCAGGAGGCAGGTACGATGCATCACTGTAGTAATTCCTAAAGGCATCCGCTTTAGGCTCAAGCACCGCAAATGAAGCGACGTCGGTCTGATCCTGAGTGGCATCTGTACGCCCTGGCTGGAATGGCACCGTAACGCTCTGACCCGCCTTTTTTGCGGCCTGCTCAACGGCTGCAGCTCCACCGAGAACAATCAGATCCGCTAACGAGACTTTCCTCCCGCCAGAACTTCCCTGATTGAATTCCTTTTGGATCTGCTCGAGACGCTGGATCACTTTCGCTACATCAGCAGGATCGTTTACAGCCCAATCCTTTTGAGGTGCCAGGCGAATGCGAGCCCCATTGGCTCCCCCACGAAGGTCGGTGGACCGAAACGAGGCTGCCGACGCCCACGCAGTGCGCACTAACTCCGAAACCGAGAGACCCGAGGCGAGAATTTTCGATTTTAGTTTCGAAATATCCTGAGCATCGATGGGCTTGTAGTTTGCTGCTGGGGTTGGATCTTGCCAGACGAGAGTCTCTTTCGGAGACTCTTTTCCCACGTAACGAACCCGAGGCCCCATGTCACGATGAGTAAGCTTGAACCAGGCCTTGGCAAAAGCGATCTCAAAGTCCTTGGGGTTCTCCAGAAATCGCTTCGAGATTTTCTGGTACTCGGGATCAAACCTTAAAGCTAAGTCGGTCGTGAACATCACAGGAGCATGCCGTTTCGACTTATCATGTGCATCCGGAACGAGGTTCGCACCTTTGCCGCCTTTAGGAATCCACTGAGTGGCCCCAGCTGGGCTTTTGGTCTTTTCCCACTCGAAAGCGTAGAGATTTGCAAAATACTGATGAGTCCATTGAGTTGGACTGGAGGTCCATGCGCCTTCTAGGCCGCTTGTGATCGTATCAGCACCTTTTCCACTGCCGCACTTATTGGTCCAGCCGAATCCCTGCTCTTCGATTCCAGCTGCAGCGGGTTCTGCACCCACGCACTTTGCTGGACTCTTGGCCCCATGAGCCTTACCGAAGGTGTGACCTCCAGCGATCAAGGCGACGGTTTCTTCATCGTTCATGGCCATCCGACCAAAGGTCTCACGAATATCCTTTGCAGCTAACAACGGATCTGGATTTCCATTGGGCCCCTCAGGATTGACATAAATCAGTCCCATCTGAACGGCGGCCAAAGGATTATCGAGCTTCCGATCCTTCTGATAGCGTTGATCATCCAGAAACTTTTTCTCAGGACCCCAGTACACTAGGTCGGCTTCCCAATCATCGGTTCGCCCTCCGGCGAAACCGAAGGTCTTAAACCCCATGGACTCCAAAGCAACATTTCCAGTCAGAACCATGAGGTCTGCCCAGGACAGGCTCTTTCCGTACTTCTTCTTTACTGGCCAGAGCAATCGGCGGGCCTTATCGAGGTTCGCGTTATCGGGCCAACTATTCAGAGGCTCGAAACGCATTTGACCGCCGGCGGCTCCGCCGCGTCCATCGCCGACTCGGTAAGTTCCGGCGCTATGCCAGGCCATTCGGATAAAGAAAGGACCATAGTTACCAAAGTCCGCCGGCCACCAGTCCTGAGAAGTTTTCATCACCTTCTCAATTTCTTTTTTCACCTGCTGAATATCGAGCTTCTTGAACTCTGAAGCATAATCAAAACCCTTTTCCATGGGGCTGGACTCAGCGGCATGCTGCCGGAGAGGCGCAAGATCTAGTCTCTCAGGCCACCAAAATTGATTCGAAGTATTTTTTACACCTTCAGCCGCATGCAGACCTGAGACAAAAAAAAGGCCCGAACAGACAGCACACCAAAGCTTGAAATTCAAACAGCTACCCTCGCTTTCTTCGTGAATGATTTAGAAAAGGATACAGAAGCCCCACCGAGGGTCACAATTGATATTACTTAACAGAGCAATAAGCTTATTAAATCAAGAATGAGGTTCTGACGGATTCACTCTTGAATCCTTGCGTTATATAAAAACGCTGCAATTCAGCGAAGTTTGCGAATGATCGAGTCCTCAGACGTGGAAGTCTTTTGAATGACCCAGTGCTCATCCCAATCGTGATTCAATACATCCGAAGATAAAGCCGGCCCCGCCTCGACCAGGACTTCAAGAACACCTCGTGAAACCAATGAACGAAGAGTCGAACGCCAGTCTTCTGTCACCAAAACCTCGAGTCCCCGATTCTGAGCGGCCTCAATATACTCTGGAGCCTCCCGAGGCACTCGCCCCGTTCGATCGGCTATCACGAGAACCCGACTCTTCGCCGAATGATCTTCGACATGACGAACCGTAAATTCTGGGCGATCCGCTAAGATTGTTCCGCTACCCGTAAGAATAGCGTCCGCACGCCGACGAAGAATGTGGGCCATCTGAAGCGATTCCTGGGAAGTGAAGGTCTTCCTTCCGGGCGGGGGAATCATGCTTCCGCTCTCATCCAGCGCACGCTTTACCGTGATCCAAGGCATCCCACTCTGAGTAACCTTCAAAAAAGGACCGAGCTGATTCCGCGCCGACTGTAGCGCGTGAGTAGGAGCAAAATCCGACAAGCAGATCACCTCAAGACCTGCTTCACGAAGCACGTTCTCCCCTCCACTAGCCTTTGGATGAGGATCTCTAACGGCGAAGACGACTCGAGATACCGAGGCCGAAAAAAGCGCCTCCGTACATGGTGGTGTTTTTCCATGATGACTACAAGGCTCGAGCGTCACCACAACTGTATGCAGCTTCTCTAAAAGTTGGCGGCGCTCGAGATCAACAATGAGGTTGCGCTCTGCATGAAAAGATCCCGATCTCTGGTGAGCGGCTACAGCCAAGACATTTCCATCAATATCTAAACCAGCAGCGCCTACAGGCGGATTAGGCGATGTGGCTCCACGATAAAACTCTGCTTCTTCAACGGCGAGCTGAAGGGCGTGCTCCCAAGTCATTTCTTGGGCTCAGCCATGCAGGGAGAAAGTTGGGCAAACGGTCCCTCTTGCAGCGCACGCTGCCAGGATAGGCGCACGAGACTCAAGTCGG
>JAGWZD010000105.1 GCA_018968995.1 Bdellovibrionales bacterium | reverse complement strand
GACGCACCGGCTTTCCCTTTTCAGCTAAAAGTCGAGGCACGCTAACGCCGGCAATATCTACTGAAAGTTCCTCGGCCTTAGTTAGATTATAGGTATCTAGGACATCAAATTTTCCATACAAAGCAAGATCCTTAACGGACACCGATAAGCTACCGTTGAGATCGATCCCTTTCTTGGGCTCAGCTTTAGCAACAAAATTCGACGCGCTAAACTTTCCACCCTTCATTTGGAAATCACCACGAATCAGATCATATGCTGAATCACGCTCTGCCATGGCGCCCAACTGCTTTCCTTTTAGAAGGGGAACTTTCTCAGCTACTTTCGCAATCGACTGATTAATGCCATCAAAAGCCATCTTCGCCACGTCGAGCGTAGCGAAACGAGCCTGTCTCACTTCGAACGATCCATTCATCGAAAGCGCGTCTATCGCTGAATTCGGATTAAAGCTTGAGCCCGCACCCGAAACCTCTGCACTCAAATTTCCAAAAAGAGTGTTCTTAAATAGAGCGAACTGTGATTCCACTGCCTTCTGAATCTGCAGGCCCTTGACGCTACCTTTAAAGATGTACTTGGGATGTTCGGGTTTGAGCTCTAACTTGATCTCGGGCGACGCGACGCGGCCTCCAAAAACTTCCAAGGATGAATCTCTAAGATCAATGCTTAAATTGCGAAGAGCAGATGACGTACGAATGTTCGAAATTACAACGTTCCTCACCTTACACTTTTTGACATCCACCACCGCGTTCAAAGTGGTCGCAAGAGCAATCGGATTATTCCGAAGTGGGTCTAAAAGCGCGTCGAAATCATCGGTGGTAACCGCCTTAGAACTCGGAACGTTCGACTTTCCAGTCAAAGTATCCCTTGCTGATGCGCTATCCTTCTTAGACTCAGTTGCGGGCGCAGTAACTACTGACGAGGCAGTTGATTTAGGATCCGGCAAAACCAGCCACTGGTCGAGATCAACCGCAGTCGAGGTTACTGAAAGAGATATCGAGGGTCTCAAAAAATCTTGAAGTTTTCCTGAAATCTTCAAGTCACTTCCAGGCCCATTCACCTGAACCTGAATATCCTGCAACTCGTTTGTAGCTATCTGAATCGATCCATCGATCTTAGGATCTACTTTAAACTTAGGATGAGAGAAGCTCACCGAAGAAAACGAAAGTTTTCCCTGATATCGAACGCCTGTCGCTGGTCCTTTCAACTCCATGTCGAGAGATGCATTGCCAGCCAAACGATAAGGTTCCAAAAGCGGAACAATCTCTGTAAATGAACTGAGATCCAACGATTTTGTCGACGCTTTCAACTGCATCTGAGGCTCTCCGCCTGTCTGAGCGCCTCCGGATATTTGCTCCACTGAACCTGAAACGAGCAGTTCTGATTTGTGAAACTTGGCATTCAGTGAGTCGATCCGAGCACGCTCTGGACTCACTGCTAACTTTCCTGAGACCGATAACGGAATGCCCTTTTTTTTCTCAAAAATACCGGGAAGACTAATTTGTAAATCAGACCCATCAAATTCCAGAGTCATCCCTAGCTCCTTTAGAACACCCGCAGAAATCAGAGGACTTAATACGGCCGAGAAGCCAATGGGTCCAACCAGACTTAAAGATTCACCCACTTTAGTGTTGAGTTGAGCCTGAACTGAGATGACCGTCGACTGAAGTAAGGATGCACTCGGCAAACGCACGTTCAGCTTTTCGATCAAGGTGTCTATTTTTTTTTGCTCGTCAACATAACGAAGCGAGCCCTCAACCACCTCAAAGCCAAGCCGCGCCCGCGCCACAATCGCTGGTATCTCCACTTCCGAAGCTGCGTCCTCTGCCTTAGCCTTTGAGTCCTGACCTGGAGCAGCCGGCTGGGCGGCTGACCCCTTGCTATCGGCACTAGAGTTCTTTTTTAGCAACGAAATCACATTGATTTGACCATTAGACTCTCTGAGCACTGAAATCGAAGGCTTACTCATCCGCAAGGTCAACTGGGGCGCCCCCGAAAGGATCGATGAAAAAGGCAAAATAAAATGAGCATCTTTCACGCTAAGAATCTTGCGAGAGGAGGAATCTAAAACCTCAAGACCAGCGATATCCACCTTCACTTGTCCCCAAAGAGAGAGCTTTAGTCGCCCCAGTTCGACGCGACCATTGAGATAGGCATTAGCCTTCCTTAAAAGCTGTGGGCGGTATTGGTCCACATCGATGAAAAAAGGAAGTGCCACTGCCGCCAGCATCAATAGGCCCAACAAACCACCAAGAATAATAAACACTTTTTTTAATTTCATACCTTTTTATGACTCCAATTTGGTTTTGACCCCAAGTTGTTTACGGATCAAGTCTTGAATGATCGCGGGATTACCTCGGCCGCTTGAGCGGCGCATGACCTGACCTACCAGGAATCCCATCACTTTTTCTTTACCAGAGCGCAACTCCTCTATAGCAGCCGTATTCTGGGCGAGGATCTCCGCAACCAACGGTTCTAACGCCGAAGCATCGTTCTCTTGAGTCAAGCCCTCACGCTGAATGATCGAGTCGACTGCCTCACCAGAGGTCCATGCCAAGTTCAAGACCTTTTTTGCAGCAGTGCTCGAGAGCTTACCCCGAGACAGAAGCTCAACCACCTGAGCCAGATGCTTCGGGGTCAGCTGCGATTCATGAATCGCCTTACTAGACTCGTTAGACAAGCGAGAGATCTCTCCCGAGATGAGATTTGAAATCATTTTAGCAACTCTTGCCGGCTCAGAAAACTGACTGATAACGTTCTCGAAAAACTGAGAGACAGCGTTCTGAGCCGTCATATAGCGAGCGTCCTGGTCAGAAAGCGCAAAGTCCCTGAGATATCGTGCGCGCTTCTGGGCGGGCAACTCCGGCAAATGACTCTTCTCAAACTCAATCCATTCTTGTGCAACAATGAGCGGCATCAAATCTGGATCCGGAAAATATCGGTAGTCCTCTGCTTCCTCTTTTGTGCGCATCGGAAAGGTCTGGTCTTTCTGAGGATCATAAAGACGCGTCTCTTGAACCACTTGTTTCCCCGAGGAAACGACTGCAATTTGTCTCTGTATCTCAAACTCAAGCGCCTTCTCAACGAATCGAAAAGAATTCACATTCTTAATCTCAACGCGGGTACCTAACTCAGTGGTTCCCGCAGGCCGAATAGACACATTGGCGTCACAGCGGAAGTTTCCTTCCTGCATATTACCATCGGTGATGCCTAAACAGGTTACTATCGCGTGGAGCTCGCGCAGATAATCTCCTGCTTCCTCAGGCGAACTCAGGTCGGGCTCCCCCACAATCTCTACAAGTGGCACGCCGGCTCGATTCAAATTCACCAAGGTGACACCGAACTCATGAACACTCTTACCTGCGTCCTCTTCTAGATGAATTCTCCGCAGTCGAATCAGCTTTCGTTGCCCCTTCGACTCCACATAGATACCGCCTCCTTCGCAGATAGCAGTCTCGTATTGACTAATTTGGTAGCCCTTCGGCAAGTCGGGGTAAAAATAATTTTTCCTCGAAAAAAGACTTTTATGTCGGATAGTGGAGCCGACTGCAACACCAGCCCTGATGGCTAGTTTTACGGCTTCGGAATTCATCACTGGGAGGGCGCCAGGATGACCACAACAAACCTCGCAAATATTTCTATTTGCCGGAATTTCTGAAACGCTGACTCCCTCTGGCGGTCGAGCTGGGCAGGAACAAAATATTTTTGTCGCCGTCGAAAGTTGACAGTGTACCTCAAGACCAATCACTGCCTCGAAAGAGGGTGCAGTCATGATAGCGACTCCACATCTAGCCCTACTTGCAGAAGCGTCTCTTCCTGGAATGCGGGCGCAATCAGCTGAATACCAATAGGCATTCCCTGTGGATCAAGACCAACTGGAACACTCAGTGCAGGTAAGCCCGCCAAATTCGCAGGTATAGTAAACAAATCGTTGAGATACATCTTCAATGGACTTGCAGAGTGAGCGCCGCGTAGAAATGCAGTTCCGGGTGCAACAGGGCCCACTATAATATCGACCCTTTCGAATGCTCGCTGAAAGTCCTGAGCAATAAGCCTTCGAACCTGACAGGCCTTTCGATAATAAGCATCATGGTACCCTGCTGATAGAACAAATGATCCGAGCAATATTCTGCGCTTCACCTCTTTACCGAAGAGAGCTCGGGCACCAGAATAAAATCCCTCTAAAGAGTTGGCGAATGAGGCTTCCTCTGGACGTGTCCCAAATCGGACTCCGTCATATCTCGAAAGATTGCTAGAGGCCTCAGCCATCGCGATAACATAATACACCGGAATAGCGCTTGAAGAGTGAGGTAAAGAAATTGGGATAGTTTCAGCGCCGCGATCCTTCAATGCTTGAATGGTTTTTTCTAAAGCTGCCCTGACGGATGAATCCAAACCTTCAACAAAGAATTCATCAGGTATACCGATTCTCACTCGCCTCGTTTGAATCGCACTTTGTCGATGAATTTTTGTTCTGGGAGTGGGCGCTGAGGTCGAATCACGAACATCATGTCCATGGATCACCTCATAAGCTGTGATTAAGTCGTTCATGTTTCGCGCTAACGGTCCGACTTGATCCAGAGAAGATCCAAACGCCACTAGGCCATATCGACTCACTCGACCGTAAGTGGGCTTAAGCCCCACAATGCCACAAAAGGATGCGGGAAGGCGAATCGATCCTCCGGTATCACTGCCCAGAGAAACCAAAGCAAGATCGGCGGCCACAGCACAAGCCGAACCACTGCTGGAACCACCAGGAATATGAGCCTCAGAAAATGGATGAAGCGTCGGACCAAATGCAGAGTTTTCACCAGATCCGCCCATCGCAAACTCGTCAAGATTAGCCTTCCCTAAAAAAATCGAGCCGGCATCTCTCATCAGAGAAACGCTGGTGGCATCGAAAGGGGCCCGATAATTTTCGAGAATTTTCGATCCGCAAGTGGTGAGCTCGTCGCGAATATGAAGATTATCTTTAATCGCCACAGGTACGCCCCAGAGGGGCTGTTTAGACAAGAGTATGTCCAAGCCAGAGGCCAGGAGCTGCGAGTCTAATTGATCGGCACGACTCAGAGCCGACTGCTCTAGCTCTGAGATATACGCCCCAAGAGCGCGCTTCGCCTTCATTCGCGAAAAATAACCTTCAATTACCTCCCGCACCGAACAACGGCCAGCGCGATACTCATTGTGGAGCGTTTCAATAGAGCTAGGAGGGTGAGCGGTCACTTTGAGCGTCCCTCGGCTTGAGCTACCGCTTGTGGTACTTGAAATGAACTCTCGGTGAGCTCTGGAGCCACTCCCAGTACGCGAGTTGCCTGATGAATTTGTTCTTCAACGGAGCGAAGTGTGTCTGCCCGTAGAGCTACCGACGCAGCCTCCGGAGAAATTTCCGCTAAGGGATGAATGTAAGGCTCCACACCCTCAGTGGAAACGGATCGCAACTGATCTACATGATCCAGGATCTGTCCCAATTGTGGGATCAGCTCTTGAAGCTCTTCCTCGTTCAGTCGCAGACGCGCTAGCGTCGAAGTTTTCTCTAACCACTCCCGGCTCACTTGTGGGCCGGATTGCTTTTTCCCCATATTCTGAGGCTAAACAAAAGTGTCGCGAAACTCCAGGCCACCGATGGGGCCTATGGCTCGAATGCCATGTTGTCTAAACAACTCATTGACGAACTCTGCCAAAGCTAGTCGTTCATCCTCGCTAGAAAACTGAAACTCGAGGGACATCCGATATGGATAGGGCTGCCCACTGGTCAGGATGTGGCCTTGTCGCATCGGAGCAAATCGCTCCACCACAAGTCCATGAACACTCAAAAGTCTCGGTTCAAACAAAGTCACTTCCAATCGGTCTCCAGGGACTAATGGAAGACTCGAAAACAAGCGTATCCCTTCTGGAGAAATGTCGTTCAGCAAGACCCGAGCGTCGAAAATCTGGCTCTCAAACCGAATTCGCGCAGCGACTCGACGCAAGTGGGGCAGATTCAGCTTTTGCTCTTCTGTCCTCTGAGGCCTCGAATAGACCGATAAACCCATGCTATTCGTGCGATTCTTTCGACTGTCTTTTGACATCCACATCTCCCGAAGCCCGCCTTTCACTTATGGCAGATCGGGTGATCCGAACAGAAACTCAAGTAGACGCGAGATTTACTCCAGAACAACCAACTGGCTTGGGATATGAGGCGGATGCAAGTGACACGTGATTGGAAAAACCCCCGCTCTGTCGGCCTTAAAGGTGAAGACCCTCGACTTATTATCGACAACTTCCTGAATCTTCATTTCAGGAATAGAGAGCCCATGAATCGCTGATGCACCTTCAAGCTTCGTGACCGCCTCAATTTTGACGGTATCACCTTTCTGAACCACCAGCGTAGATGGAAGCCAAAATTTAGTGCCGTTGATTTCCACGGTTAATAAGCGAAAGGTCCGCTCAGCAGAAAATGCGGGGGTCACCAAAAATAAAAATGCTAGAGACCGAAGGAAAGCTGAACTCCATTTTGTTTTCATGAGCAGAGCATGCTGCTTTTCAGCGCCGAAGAAAAGACGCAACGTATCGAAACAAAAACTTGCGGCGATCCTTACCTTTGAACTCCACCATGACTTTACAAGCATCGCCAGCACCCTCAACTAAAAGAACTCGACCGGGACCGTAATCAGGATGCTCAATCAGGGCACCCACCAGACTATCGCTGTCACTTGCTTCGGACTGAGAAAATTCGTCATAAATGACACGTTCGCCAGTGTCCCGCTCAGTCTGATGTCCACGCTCAATCCAACGCGAAGATCCCAAGCGAAATGAGTTTGCCCCAAGACGAGACATATCTCGAAACTCAATCAAGTCCTCTGAAATTTCAGAAAAGAATCGCGCCGGCTCTTGATAAGAAATATTTCCCCAAATTCTGCGCATGGAGACATGGGTCAGGTAAAGAATCTCCCGAGCTCGGGTAATACCCACATAACAAAGCCTTCGCTCCTCTTCGACATCCTCATCAGCCTCTTCTTCCCACTGTTTGATACTCGGAAAAAGCCCCTCTTCCATGCCGACTAAAAAAACCACCGGAAACTCAAGACCCTTTGAAGCATGAAGCGTCATCATCCGTACCGCGCTTCCCTCTACTTTCTGGTCTGCCTCGGATGCGAGAGTGGACTGCTCGATAAAAAGAGCCAGTAGATCACGAAGACGC
>JAGWZD010000104.1 GCA_018968995.1 Bdellovibrionales bacterium | reverse complement strand
TTAGCCGATCGTTTACCGATGAAATGGATTCGGCGGGGTGCGGCCCTATTATTCTTTATTTTCGGATTGCTCATTTTGCTTGCTCGGCCCTCGGCGGCCTTCGCGTCTGACGCGGGTTCCGCCTCGGGCTTTTGGGTAGGAGAGCTCGACGCTCCGCAGGGCTTCGTATTACTCGGGCACGGGTTGAATTTAAAACCGTCAAAAATGCGATCGATCGCTGAAGCGATTTGTAACTCTGAGAGCGGGTTGGCCTGTCGAATTATACAGCTTCCGGGTCACGAAGAGCAGGCTCCACAGAGCATGAAGACGATTTCAGGAGCGCTTTGGAAAAAGGCTTTGTCGAGTGAAGTGGATCAAGTGTCAGAGATGGCTTCGAGGCGCAAGGTCCCTGTTTACTTTTTGGGTTACTCCTTGGGGGGCTTAATGGGGGAGTGGGCTCTCTTGGGCCACGAGCAGTCGCCTTTCAAGAAAATGGTGCTGATCGCTCCCGCGCTATCGGCTTATCTTTATGCCAGAGCAGTCGTGTGCCTTCCTCTGACGAATGGCGTGATTTTACCGAGCAAGAATCATCTGGAGTACCGTGTACATTCCGGAACATCTTTAGGTGCTTATCGCGCCATGTTCTCGATCATGAAAGAGGTGCGGAAGTCGGGTTCAAAGCGCTTGGATATTCCGACCCTGATTTTTACGAATCCAGCCGACGAGCTAGTTGATGCTGAAGAGCTCAAGCGTTGGGCTGTGGATTCTTCATTGTCGAAATGGGAATTTGTTTCGGTTCCTGCGCTTGAGTCTAAACTGAAGCCCGTCTATCAGCATTTGATGATCGATTCAGACACCATGGGGGATGGTGCTTTTACGTTCCTCTCGTCTCGAATTCGAGAGTTTTTGAATTAATCTTGGGTTTCATGAATTTCTTTTTGGATGCTTCGCGAACGCAAAAGAAGTTTCGGCACATGCGAAGCAATCCAGCATAGAATCAGCGAGCGAAGCACTCTTCCAATCAAAAGCGCAGTGATCAGCTCTATTGCCGACATTTTTGCCAGTGCGGGAACAATCACCCAGATCTGCAATGGAATCGGTGAGGCCGCTCCCAGTGTTACTGCCCAAACCCCATAAGATTGAATGAAGAGCTCAACCTGTTCCCACGCTTGAGAGTGCATGAGGAAACTAAAGCGCTCGGAAATCCATGCAGCATTGCTATACACGCCTTGAGCAAGCAAAGCGCACCCCAATGTGTTTCCGAGGCTTACCCCGAGGGCGAACTGAGGCCATCGTTTTGGAGCCGCTGCCACAGCTGCGACGGTGAGCCCATCGATCGGAATGATGATGACGATAAGGTCGGCTGCTGCCACTGCCCCGAGGGCTATCGGGTACCAGGGGCGATCGAGATAGCGCTGGATGAAGGTAAAACGGGACTTCACGACCGCTCAATCTCACGGATTTTCAATGCTTTGGGAATGTTTTCAGGAATCTTGACTTTGAACGCATGCATATATAAGCATCCATTTATATATGAGCAGTTCCACCCAGGGGGCACCGGCCCCCAGTAAGTTTTCAGCGGGAGTAGCGACGCGGTCTTTAGGACGTAAAGAGCTTCTTTCGGGCCTTCGCAACAAAGAGCTTTTTACTCTGCTAGCCTCAACGTTTCAGGCACTTGGCGATTCGAGCCGGGTTCAAATTGTTTGGGCTCTTTCTAAGGGAGAGTTTTCGGTGGGGGATATCGCTGTGCTTCTCGAGATGAGTCAGCCAGCGGTGAGTCATCATCTTCGAATGCTGCGCAACTTGCGATTGGTTAAGGTGCGCCGCTCCGGACGCACTTCGTTTTACTCGCTCGATGATGATCATATCACTCGACTTCTTCACGAAGGCATTGAGCATGTGGAGGATCTTCTGTGAGCAAAAAGAGTCTTCCTTTGGGTCAGTTGAAAAAGGGTGTTCGAGCTCGGATCATATCGGTCAGCGCCTCAAGCGAGGATTTGGTCCGGAACCTCTTAGAGATGGGTTTAATCGAAGGAAGTATGGTGCGTGTGGTTCACCAAGCTCCGCTTGGCGGAGATCCGATTGCTGTTGAGGTTCGGGGAGCGCTTATTGCGCTTCGCCGTCAGGAGGCCGCAGGAATCACGGTCGAGCTTTCAGATTCAGGAGGTGCTTCATGAGCGTCTCGCTTCAGAGTTCCTCATTGATTGCTCTCGCGGGGCTACCCAATAGCGGGAAGACATCGCTTTTCAATGCGTTGACAGGATCTAGGCAGAAAGTGGCGAATTATCCTGGAGTAACCGTTGAACGCAAAGAAGGGGCGATTCCTCTTCCTGATGGGCGTGTGCTTCGAGTCTTAGATCTTCCTGGAACTTATAGTTTAGATGCTCGTACTCCAGATGAAGAAATCACTCGCGATGTTCTTTTAGGTCGGATTCAGGGTGAAGCGCCGCCAGCAGCTTTAATTGTGGTGGTGGATGCCACTAATCTCGAGCGAAACCTAGGCCTAGTGCTGGAACTCCGTGAGCTGAAGGTGCCGTTGGTGCTTGCACTGAACATGATGGATCTAGCCAAAAAGCGAGGTCTCGATTTAGATCTAGAGACGTTTTCAAATGAGCTGCAGATTCCGGTGATTCCTACCGTTGCCGTAAAAAATACGGGGACTGACCAGATTGTGACAGCCGTGAATTTGGCAATTGATAGAGTGGCTCAGGAATCACGATCAAAAACGAAAACTGGCGTCCAAACGTGGAGCAAGCCGGAAGCGAGCGCTGTTCGAGATCGTTTTAACGAAGTAGATCGAATTTTAAGAAAAAGCACCCGACGATCCACGGCACCTTCTCTTTGGACAGAGCGATTGGATCGCCTATTTTTGCACCCTATTTTTGGTTTAAGTATCTTAGCGCTTGTTCTGGCGTTGATTTTTCAGGCCATTTTTTCTTGGGCCTCTCTTCCTGCCGACTGGATTGAATCAGGCGTGAGTGCCTTTGGGGTTTGGGTAGGATCTTTGATGGCAGATGGCCCCCTGAAAGACTTGCTGGTGAATGGTGTCATTTCTGGCGTTGGATCTGTGGTGGTTTTTCTTCCGCAGATTCTTATTTTGTTTGCCTTCATTTTAGTGCTTGAAGATTCCGGTTACCTCGCCCGAGCCGCATTCATGATGGACCGAATCATGGGTGGGGTGGGGCTACATGGCCGAGCATTTATTCCGCTTCTATCGTCTTATGCTTGTGCAATTCCCGGGATTCTCTCTACTCGAACGATTGCAAATCCTCGTGACCGACTCGCGACAATTCTGGTAGCTCCGCTGACGACATGCTCGGCTCGTCTTCCAGTTTACACGTTGCTTGTTGGTGCGTTTGTTCCTGATCGTCCGTTTTTGGGTCCGTTTCGAACTCAAGGGGCGGTGCTGTTTGCACTTTATCTGTTGGGTACCCTGGCCCCGCTCACGATGGCCTGGGTTTTTCGACGAACGGTTTTAAAGGGCCCTAAGCCAACGCTCCTGATGGAACTGCCCACATATAAAATGCCGAGTTTGAGGGGTGTGGTGCTCGGACTGGTCGAACGCACGAAGATTTTTCTTCGGCGAGCAGGAACAGTCATTTTGTCGCTATCGGTTTTGGTTTGGTTTTTATCGTCCTATCCAAAGGTTCCCGCCCAGGGGCAGCAGAACCAAGCCAGCGTCATGCCTGCCATTCATTCCAGCTATGCAGGAACACTGGGGCATGCGGTCGAACCTCTTTTGAGGCCGCTTGGATTTGATTGGCGAGTGGGCATTGCCTTGATTCCAGGCTTTGCAGCACGAGAGGTGATGGTTAGCGCTTTAGCCACCGTTTACGCCATCGAGGGGGATGAAGCGACCGTCGAGAGTGCTCTCAGTGAGCGGTTGGCGGCCAGCTGGACTCTGGCAACGGCTTTGAGCTTGATGGTGTGGTACGTGTTTGCCCCTCAGTGTCTGTCGACGTTGGCGGTGGTTCGTCGGGAAACGAATTCCTGGCGGTGGTCGATTTTTTTATTAGTGTACATGACGGCGCTGGCTTACTTGGCCTCGTTCCTGACGTACCGCCTGGTGAGCGGGTTCGGGTGGGGCGGCTGATGCTGGTGAGTCAAGAGCAGGCAGTCTTTGGATTGATGGCACTCCTGGGGCTGTACTGGCTGCAGCGAGGAACCCGATGGCTTTGGGTTGGGCCCGTATCGGGCTGGCTTCTCAAGCGTGGAAAGGTGCGTCTGGCGATGCGTCTTCGTTTTGGAAAACGCTGCCACTGAAGTAGCATTCTGCTCATGCTGGATTCCCCAAAGCTTTCTCAACCCGGAGCTCCGCGTGCGGTGTATCTTGCCATTGGCACAGAGCTTACGAGCGGACAGATCACCAATCGAAACGCGGCCTGGATTTCAAAAAAGCTCGAGGCCTGCGGAATTCCCGTTTCCTGGCACCTGACGGTTCCTGATGAGCGAAAGCTGATGCTTGAAGCCATGATGCTCGCACAGCGGCACGGAAAGCTCATCATCATCACCGGAGGATTGGGTCCAACCACAGACGATTTCACAAGGGATGTGATCTCGGAGTGGTGGGGTGCACCTCTTCAGTGGCACGAATCGTCTTGGACAAAAATCGTCGAGCGTCTAAAACGTCGTGGTCTTGAAGCGCCAGAATCCAACAAGCAGCAGGCTTATTACCCGAAGGGAGCCCGAGTGCTGCCCAATCGTGAAGGAACCGCCGACGGATTTTTGCTCGAGGGGCAGAACTGCGCTGTGATTGTTCTTCCCGGGCCGCCTCGAGAGATTGATGCGGTTTGGACCGATCACATCGCTCCCTGGCTAAAAAATCGATTTGGCGATTTTGCGCCCATTGAGCCTCTCAAGTGGCAGGTTTTGGGTCGAAGTGAAGCAGAGCTGGGCGAGTGGGTGGAGAAGATCGTGAAGGGCACTCCGCTGATTACCGGTTACCGAGCCACGCCTCCGTACGTGGAAGTGAAGATTTGGGTGCCTATCGGTCACGTGGCGAGTGAGCCCAGTATTGCTCGAGCCATTCATGAGCTCGAGATCAAACTCGCGCCCTGGACGATCACCCGAAATAACGAAGATCTCTTAGATCGGTTCTTTGCCTCGCATGATGGGGCGCTTCGATTCGTTGACGGGGCCACCCACGGGTGGCTCTCGGAGCGACTTTGGGCTTGGGCAAGAAGTAGCGAAGAGCGGATGAAGGTTTTTGAATCCAGGAAAATCGAGATTGTGCAGATTCCAGTGGTTCCTGCTGCGGCATCAGTGGGGTTTGTTCAGGGCGAGCTGAACTCTGCTCCCGCAGATCGGACCACGTTCGTGCTCGGGGCCATTGACCCTTACCAAGAGTTTCCCTGGGGAGTTCGTAAGCCCGTCTCAGGTGGTAGCCAAATTGAGATTCGCGGGCAGCGTTGTCCTTACCAGTCGTTTCTTCGCGAGCGACAAGAGAAGTACCAAGTCGAGTGGCTTTTTCATGCTTCAATGACGATTTAGATAGGCTTACTTTGCTGGCGAGCTCGACTCTACGTTGAGCGCAAAGCGAGTGATGCCAGACTGACGAAGCAGATCGATGAGTTTCATGACTTGCCCATGCTGAGCCGTTTGGTCTGCACTGATTGAGGCGGTTTCTTGAGTCAGATCTTTTCCCGCGCCCAGTTTAGCGATTCGCTCGGGGAGGCTGCCCCAATCTTTCACGGTCTCTTCACCCAGGTGAAGGTCACCCGATTTATCGATTGAAAACTGAAACGGCGATTTCTGCTGACCTTCGCCCGTTTTCGTCTTCGGGAGCTGCACTTTAATGGCCGACTGATAGATGACCGGTGCGGTGATCATAAAAATAATCAGCAGAACCAGCACCACATCCACGAGCGGAGTGATGTTGATTTCTGAGAAAAATCCTTCGTCTGATCCACCAAAGTTTGATCCAGCCATGAAATCAATGCCTCAGCCTGAAAGTTTACCAACGAGGTAGCTTTTCAGAGCTTCGGCCTCGGCCACGGCCGAGCGCACTTTACGCTGAAAAAGATTGAAGGCCACAACAGCAGGAAGGGCCACTAAGATGCCGACGGCAGTGGCAATCAAGGCCTCGGAAACGCCGGCCATCACCACAGAGCTTGCGCCTCCAGCCGACTGATGCGCTAGGTCATGAAATGCTTTGATAATGCCTAGAACCGTTCCAAAAAGACCCAGAAAAGGAGAGTTCGATCCAATGGTGGCCAGCACGGGAAGCGAACGTTCCCACTCGATCTTGGCCCGGATTACGGTGTCTTGAGCAGCCTCATTGAGGATTTCGGGGCGAGATCCCTTCAACTTTAAAAGAGTAGCCGCGAGATCTGTTTCTAGATCGCGCGAAGATTGCTGCTCCTGAGTTTTTCGACGGGTTTCCGCCTTTACGAAAGCTTCGTCGTGTTTTCCATTGGCCACCAGGGTTCTGAGCTCTGCTCGGAAATCCGAAAGGCCTCTCAGGGCGCCTTGGTAGTACTTCCAGCGCTCGATCATGACGGCCACCGATAAGACCGAGACGGCCACTAGAGCATAAAGAACCCACTCGGCCCCAACCAGAGAGATACTGAGAAAGAGATTAGACAACATGAGCAAGACCATAGACCTTGCTCACGGGGTTTACAAGGCCGCGGGACTCTGGCAGTTTCCGGACATGGCCTACGATATCGTCACCAAAAACACAGTGCGCGACCGCTTTAAGTCTATCCCTCGTCCGGAGATCTGGACCGATGCTCCTGAAAAGGACTGGAATAACTGGGTCTGGCAACAGCAAAAGCGCATCAAGTCGTTCGACGTTCTGGAAAAAGTCATCAATGTGACCCAGGACGAGCGTGAGGCGTTTGCCAAATCCCACGAAGAGTTCAACATGGGGATTACCCCTTATTACGCGTCGCTCATGGATAAAGACGACCCGAACTGCCCGATTCGGTTGCAGTCAGTTCCGAAGATGGGTGAGCTGTTCGTTTCTCCGGCCGATCTTGAGGATCCACTAGGAGAAGAGCGCGACATGCCGGTTCCTGGCGTCACCCATCGGTACCCCGACCGAGTGCTGTTTTATACGACTCACAATTGCCCCGTGTATTGCCGCCATTGCACACGAAAGAGAAAAGTTTCAGATCCTTCGTCGGCTGCTCAAACCAAGCAGCTTGAGGATGGCTTGGCCTACATCGCCGCTCACAAAGAAATTCGCGACGTGGTGATTTCGGGAGGCGACCCGCTATCCAATAGCGATGATCGTTTGG
>JAGWZD010000103.1 GCA_018968995.1 Bdellovibrionales bacterium | reverse complement strand
AATTTAGAATTCCTAGGGAATGGGTCATTCATCGCATCTGATCAACGTAAAACTGTATCTTGGTACGCTCCGTCAATTTAGATTTATGTTAGCTTCTTATCATGTCAAATACACGTGCTTATGCGTCTTTGTTGGCGAGTGCTCCTCTAGTTCCTTTCACTTTTGATCGTCGCGATCCAGGTCCGCGCGATGTCGTGATCGAAATTCACTACTGTGGAATATGTCATTCCGACATTCATCAAGTTCGCGACGAGTGGGGTGGGGCAACTTTCCCGATGGTTCCAGGCCACGAAATCGTGGGTGTGGTCTCGGCCATCGGTAAGAAAGTGAAGCGTTTTCGTGTGGGTGATCATGCTGGTGTGGGCTGTTTGGTAGATTCTTGTCGGAAGTGCGCCAACTGCAAGGATGGCGAAGAGCAGTTTTGTCAGAAGGGCGCTGCGTTTACCTATAATGGCACTGAAATGGATCGAAAGACTCCGACTCAGGGGGGGTACTCTAGTCGTATTGTGGTGGATGAGGCTTTCGCACTAAAAATTTCTAAGAAGCTTCCGTTAGACCGTGTTGCACCGTTACTTTGTGCGGGGATCACGACCTACTCGCCGCTCAAGCGATTCGGAGTCAAAAAGGGTCAGACGGTAGGAGTGGTCGGGTTAGGTGGCTTGGGGCATATGGCGGTGAAGATTGCTGCAGCATTGGGTGCGCATGTTACAGTTTTTAGCACCTCTGCAGGCAAGCAAGCAGATGCCAAGAGGCTTGGGGCCAAAGGTTTTGTGAATTCTCGAGATACCGTGGAGCTTGAGAAGCAGGCTGGGAAATTCGATTTCATCATCGATACGGTCTCTGCCCCACACGATTTGAACGTGTTTCTGGGGCTTCTGAAGCGCGATGGAACGATGGTCATCGTGGGTGTGCCCCAAGAGCCAGCCGCAGTTGAGGCCTTTTCCCTGATTGGTGGCCGCCGGAGGCTTGCTGGGTCGCTCATTGGTGGAATCCGTGAAACCCAAGAGATGCTAGATTTCTGCGCAAAAAAGAAGATTCTTTCCGATGTGGAAGTGATTCCAGCCTCAAAAATAAACGAAGCTTACGAGCGAACCGTGCGCGGAGATGTGAAGTATCGATTCGTTATTGATGCCAGCACGTTCTGATTAATCAAGCTTCACACGCTGGGCAAGTTGAACCACGGACTCGGGTATGTCTCCAGCGGGTAGAGCTTGGTGATCGCCCTTCGTTGCTCGAGAGTGATGCTGATAACGAGCCAAGCACAAAGCACGGATGGATTGCGCGACTTCAGGAGAGCCTGCACAGCTGGAATAAAACTCTATGGCCTCAGGCACTAGTGTGGAGTCCTTCGCTACTTTTTGAGCGATCTGTCCAAGCGCCGCAGCCGATTGAAACAGGGGCTGCGGGAAGGCGTGCAGCTCTTCAGAAGAGAGTTTTCTGAGTTCTTCTTGTTTGACTAGGGAGTTCAGTGTTTCCCGAGTCAGCGCTCTGAATTGGTCAGACTGCGAGCCAGAAATGATCTCCGAATTTTGAGGGGAACTTTTCATCACCGCATTCATCGGGGGGATCGCTTCCTTCCCGGCAGGACGGGTGTCGGACTTTACTGGAGTTTTCGGTTCCAGCGGACTTCCAGTCACCGAGGCATCGGTTTCTGGATTCGATTGTGTGAGTCCGCGAGAGCCCGTAATGGCTCCTAGGACTAGCGCTATAAGAAGGGCTGTGACTAGAACAAATCGCTTCGTCATCGGGCTTTCTCCGCAGAAAAGTCCTTAGTTATTTTTGCTCTGTTTAGACCTAACTTTAGGTTGAAACTGGCCTTCTGGAGCGGCATCCCATACGCCTGAAGCGGTTCCATCGCGGTTGGGGATAATGCGAGTTCTGCTTTCCAGCCCCATCAATCGGATCGCTTCTCGTTCTGCCTCCGAGCAGCCGCTGCAGTTATTTGCCATATGCTCTGCAACCACAGCGCCTACGGTGTAGGGGCCATTCGTGTTTCGATCGCATGCATTCAGATTTTCAAGAGGATGACCCTGAGGACAAAGTGCATGCAAAAAACCCAGCGATTTTCCGTGACCATCACTGTGCCTCGCCTCATGGAAAAATGTGGTCAGACGGAAAACCTTTCGCACGACCGAGTCGTGAGGAATGTTTTCACCGAATATCTTGTCACTGAAGAGACCTTCTCCTACTTGAATTACTCCAACTCGAGGCGAGGTAACGGGTACCTTCCCAACTCCGCGAATTTTGATTCCAAGCAGCAGTTTGCTCATTTTTCCACCGAGGTAGAGTCCTGAGCCCATATTGCTCATCACAACGACCCCCTTTTTTTCCGGTTCGTCTGCTTGGTCTGAACCGTCCGACTGTTTCTGTGGATTCGTTCCAGGAGTCGATGGCGACTCAGAGCCTTCCATTCCAGGAGGAAGCTCTAACTCAGGCATCTGGTCGAGGTAGGGGTAGTCGAACTTCTTAAAAAGATAGGGTGTCACGTTACCAAAAAACTTAGGGGTAAAATCTTCTGAAAGTAAAAAATTCACTCGGCTCTTGAGCCAAGCGCTCATCGTTGCCGGAGTTGCATTTGGAATCTCTAAAGTCGAGAGCATCTCGCTTGAAGTCTGATTGGTTTCAAGAGTGGCCATCCAATCGATATCACTGCGAAGGGTATCTATCTGTTCCTTCGGCACGGTGTGCTCGGCTTGGATAAAGTCCAGTTTCTGAGCCTTGCGCCCGAAAGCTTCGGCACGCTCAGAGAGGGTGAGACTGATTACAGCAGGGATCAATAAAACGAAGTAACGAATCATGGTCAGGGCTTCTAACGCACTGCAACATTTCAGTCAAACCCCAGCGACCGATTTTATAAGTACATGAATTAATTGATTTTATAGGTCCTGGTGACAGTTCGGGCAAGAGCGTCCGGGGGTATATCGTGGGTCGCGCTGGGCCTCGGCGGTCACTGGAAACTGACAACCCGGGCAGTGGGCTGTCGCGGTCTCTTCAAGTTTGGGATTGAGACCAATTCGATAGTCAAAGACAAAGCACTCTCCCTCGTAATGCGCTCCACCCACTTCCTCGAAGTATTTTAAAATCCCACCCTCCAGGTGGTAAACATCTTTAAAACCAATTTGCCGCATGTAGGGTGCCGCCTTTTCGCAGCGAATTCCTCCGGTACAATAACTCACAATAGTTTTATCTTTCCATTCGGGAAGAAGTTCTTTCACCTTCTCTGGAAAAGCACGGAACGTACGGATTCCCATCTCAACGGCGCCATGAAACTTTCCAGTGAGAATCTCGTAATCGTTCCGGGTATCGAGCAATAGGATCTCTCGGCCCTCATCTAACCACTGCTTTAACTCCGCCGCTTTTACCGTTGGTGCTCGATTTTTTGCCGGATGAACCTCTATTCCAAAGGCAACAATCTCTTTTTTAATCTTCACCAGCATGCGTGTGAATGGTTGATGATCGGAGAGACTTTCTTTGTAGGGCAGATTTGAAAAACGCTGATCGGACTCAAGCCGGTTACGGAGAGCATCAATGGACTCCCTGGTTCCAGCAATAATGGTGTTGATTCCCTCTTTGCCAAGAATGATCGTGCCTTTGAGTCCTTGCTGTAGGCAGAACTCTTTGAGCGCTGGACGGAGGGTTTCGAGATCCGTAAGCTCAACGAATTTATAGAAGGCAAGATTCACGTATTGCATGACTGTTCCGGAATTCGCACAAAAGGCAAAATCCCGCAATGGCTGCTCATTCTGGAAGGTTTTCGTCTCCGGTGGGATCGCTGCCATAGCCCAGGATGTCGACATAGGTAGTACCCTTTGCGAGCGACGACGAAGGCAATGCAGCCTGTCCTTTGATACGAATGCGTTTATTTCTGAAAAGCTCTTTGAGCTTGGCTCTGGATATTGCACGCAGATCGATGTTTTTATTTTGCTTTCGTAGCTCCTCCAGCAGCACTTGGTCGATTCGGGGACGAGGAGAGTTTAGTTCAAGGACGACTCTAAAGGCGCCCATCGGTACTTTTGGTATTGCTGCAGTGCTCATGAGGCACGATCAGTACACATTCCCTGGAATTCGGTCAACGAGTCGCAGAACGAGGGGCTTCCAAACTGATCAAACGAACCGAGGTTGGCCTATTGAGCCTGTAATCCCGCTGAAGAGAGCTGCACCCTTGCACGGTGGGCAAGGCTCTTTGCTGCTTCGATGGTGAGCCCAAGCTGAGAGGATATTTCTTGGTAAGAGAGTTGAGTCACTAGTCTAAGCCAGAGAACTTTTCGCTGAAGTGGGCTGAGCCGACGGGCAGAACGAATCAGTTGTTTTCGAAGATCTCTTTGTTCGAGCAGTCGCTCGGCATTAGAGTCTTTTGACGGGAATTCATCGGGCCCAAAAACACAAAAAATCGTGGAGCTTCTCTCTGCGCTGGTTTTCCTGATGAAATCAGAAACCGTATTCCTAGCGATCGTCCAAAGCCAGGTCGTAAAGGTAAGTCCGACAGTGTACTTTGAAGAGAATCTGAAGATCTTCAGAAAAATTTCCTGAGTAAGCTCCTGCGCTACTGCTACATCTCCGACCCTAAGTTGGACGTATCGCTGAATCGGGCTGAAAAAAATTTGATAGATTTCTCCGAATGCCCAGCTCTCTCCTTTTTGAAAGGCCGTCATAATCTTTTGATTCATGCCGCAGATCATAGGACTGACTTGTGAGTAGCGCCAAGTGAATCGCAAATATTCACAATTTCTTTGCCGTTTTTAAGAAACCTTCACCTTTTAGGCTCGTATCACTCATCAAGAAAGATGGAGGTGAAGAATGTTAAAAATGAACAGAGTACGACTCTCACTGAGATCATTCGTTACAGGAGGAGCGATTCTCACGGCGAGCATTGGGCTGTCTGCTTGTAACGAGGTGACTCGTGTACCCGGGGGAGTGCTTGGTATTGGGCAAACACCCACTTCTCCAACAGATGAGCCCAAGACGGCGCCTACCGATGCGACAGCGCTTTATACTGGGCCTGCCGAATTAGCGAAATACGTGGGTAAGTTTGTAGACGACGCAAAGGCTCAAGGAGTCGACGTCACTCCAGAGATGTCCAATCCGAAGCTAGAAATTCGAATTGCGAGTCTGTCGTCCTACGGCAGCTCGGTCATCGGCCTTTGTGAGACCAGTGGAAGCTTAAGGAGAGTGACCTTTAGCCCCACGTTTTGGGACTCGGTTGATGAGACTCAAAGAGAGCTGCTGGCTCACCATGAATTAGGTCATTGTGTGCTTTACCGCCCACATCGTACCGAGATTCTCTCAGATGGGTCGTACGCCTCGCTGATGTATCCGTTTATCATGAGAAGCTCGACTTACACGGCAAATTACGATTACTACCAGAACGAGCTTTTCCATTACTCGGCAGCTGAGGTGATGCCCGAGAATTACGATCCCAACATGGTTACCGTGCATGTTTGTGACAACAAGGAGCTGGGCATGGAAGTCCAGTCTGAGCAATGACTCGTAAAACCTCACGATCGGTAATCATTGCGGTCGCCTCTCTTTTGTTTTCGTCACTCACGGCGTGTGTGCTGCCATTTGACGGATCAGAGTTAGGCACACTTCCGGACTCATCGAAGACAGATCCGGTAAATCCTGGAGGTAATACCTCTGCCTCTATGGATGTGCTCTTGTTTAATGGCACAGGGGTATCCACATCAGACTGGCAGTCAACCGAGAAGATCATTGCTTCGCAAGGTTGGAGCTACCAATTGGTCAATACGGCTGAGCTCAATGCCATGTCCTTGGACCAGCTAGCGGCGTTTCGCGTAATGGTTTTCCCAGGAGGTTCGGGTGGAACGATCGCAGGAAGTTTGAATACTGATGCAAGGCTCAGAGTTCGTCAGGCCGTCCGCGACCGAGGTGTTGGATATGTAGGCTTTTGCGCCGGTGCCTGGATTGCCGTTGGGCCTGAAGCCGAAGGGGACTCTGTGGCATCCTACGGGCTAGCAGTCGCCAAAGGGGCGGTCTTGCCGTACTACACCGTGACACCCGGGCAATCTAACCCCACGGCAGCAATGATTCCGGTTACTTTCTCGGATCAAAGCAAGCGTGAGTTGGTGTGGTGGGGGGGGCCATCAACCCCAGAATGGTCAAGTGGAGTGATTGCTCGGTATCCCCGAGGCGAGCCCGCTATCTCCGAGACATGGTCAGGAAAAGGCCTGGTGGTGATCTCTGGTCCCCATCCTGAGGCCCCGGAGGGCTGGCGGGCGACGGCTGGAAGTGATGCCGATGGGCTCGATTTTGGTATCGCTATTGCCATGATAAGCGCAGCCATGAGCGGGCAACCGATGGCGGCTTATTAAAGAAACTGATAAGGCTTCTCCCGTGTCACGTCCAAAAAGACCGGGAGAAGTCTCTCTCGAACGCGCACTCTCGAAACTAGGAATAGCCTCGCGCACCCAGGCTCGTGCGTGGATTGAATCGGGTAAGGTTCGAATCAATGGGATCGTTCAGAAAAATCCCTCCCGTTGGGTCGTTCCTGAGACGGCTCGAATCGAAATCGATGGAGAGCATGTCGTTCGCCAGAAGAGACTTGTGCTTTTGTTACATAAAACTCGGGGCACCATCACTACACGCTCTGATGAACACGGGCGAGCAACAGTCTTTGATCTCCTTCCTAGACAGTACATGGAGCTGGGGGGGCTTCACTCTGTGGGGAGATTAGACCAAGCCACCACTGGGCTACTGCTGCTCACGAATGACTCTCGTCTATCCTCTTGGCTAACAGACCCTCAAAACGCCGTTCCTCGTGTGTACCGAGTTTCGGCTCGAGGGGCTATTACCTCTGAACAAAGCGCGCGTCTGCTTCGAGGCGTTCCCAGCGAGGTGGGTTTACTTCAGGCCAATGCCGTAGAGATTCTGAAGGTCAGCCAGAGGGAGTCGCATCTCTTAGTTACTCTTCACGAGGGAAAAAATCGAGAGATTCGTCGAATGATCGAGGCGATTGGTAGTGAGGTCACAGATCTCAAGAGAATCTCTTATGGCGGGCTAGTTTTGGGGAAGTTACCGGCAGGGGAGTGTCGACTCGTCAGTGAAAGCGAATTAAAGAAAGCTTTTCCTGAAGCTCCACTGAGTAAAGGACTCGAATGACTTCTCGTCGTTTTCGGTGGGCCCCAACTCCAAGTGGGCCCCTCCATTTGGGAAATCTTTTTTCAATTCTTCTAACTTGGCTTGAGGCGCGAGAGTGTAGTGGTGAAATTCTGTTGCGCATTGACGATTTAGATTCCACTCGTGCAAGGCCAGAGTTCGTAAAAGAGATTTTCTCCGTGTTAAAAGAACTTGATCTCGACTGGGATCTCGGACCCCAATCTTTTGAAGAGTTCGAGCGGCAGTACTCTCAAATCTTATCTCAGGACTTCTATGCG
>JAGWZD010000102.1 GCA_018968995.1 Bdellovibrionales bacterium | reverse complement strand
GGCAGTTGTGCGTAACGGAGTTCCTGAAGTGCTGCCTTCTCGTGAGGGAAAGCGGTTGCTACCCTCCGTTGTGGCAGTGGCATCCGAAGGGGCAGAGCCGATCTTAGGATATGAAGCTCGTAAGCATTTGATTAGCGCCGCCCGGCACACAGCTTTTTCCGTGAAGCGTTTATTGGGCCGAAGCTACGAGGAAGTTTTAAAGCGATCGGCTGAAATTCCGTTCGAGATCGCTCCTCCTCCCGAGGGGGATCCTTCAGGATTGCCGCGCATTCGATTGGGGTATTGTGTTTTTACCGCCATTGAGATTTCGGCCATGATTTTGCGCGAACTTCGCCTCTCGGCTGAGGCTGCTCTGGGAACTCCGGTGCGTAAGGCAGTGATCACTGTGCCCGCCTATTTTAATGATGCTCAACGGCAGGCCACTCGAACGGCAGGTCGCTTAGCGGGGTTAGATGTTCTTCGTATTATCAACGAGCCCACTGCCGCATCTTTGGCTTACGGAGTGGATAAGAAGAAACGTGGAGTCATTGCCGTCTATGACATTGGCGGAGGTACTTTTGATATTTCGATCCTTCGTCTGGAGGACGGCGTTTTTGAAGTTCTCTCGACGCACGGGAACACACAGTTGGGTGGCGATGACCTGGACCAAGCTATTGCCCAGTGGTTTCTTGCGGGTATCGCGGAGATGTCTAGTCTCTCTCCTGAGGAACGCGCTGCTCTACTGGAGGTAGCCGAAAGAACCAAAAAGGCGCTCGGAGCTAGTAGTGCGGCAGAGTTCATGGAAGTCCGGCTCCAGGGAGTAACCCATCGAAAGCGATTGACGACTGAAGCTTTTGATCGAATCTGCCGACCGATCTTAGAACAAACTCGCCAGAGCTGCGAACAGGCCTTACGGGATGCAGGCGTCTCAAAAGAAGAGATTGTAGAGCTTGTGATGGTTGGTGGCCCGACCCGTCTTCCGATTGTTCAGAAGGTGGCCGAGGAAATTTTTGGACGAAAGCCCAACACTTCGGTTCATCCCGATGAGGTGGTGGCTCTAGGAGCAGCGATACAAGCAGATATTCTCGCTGGAAATACAACGGATTTGCTGCTTTTGGATGTCGTCCCGCTGTCTCTTGGAATTGAGACCTATGGTGGGCTGATGAGCGTACTCATTCCACGAAACACTAAGGTGCCCGCTGTATCTCGCGAAACTTTCACGACCTTTGCGGATCGTCAGACGGGGGTCGATATCCATGTGTTTCAAGGGGAGCGAGACCAAGTCGCTTTAAATCGCTCTCTTGCACGCTTTAAGCTCAAAGGAATTCGTCCTGCTCCCGCTGGAATTCCAAGAATTGAGGTTTCATTTTTGGTCGATGCAGACGGCATCCTTCAAGTGAGTGCGCGTGACGTGGAAACCAATCAGATTCAAAGTATCGAGGTTCGGCCGAGCTTTGGACTGACGGAGGATCAGGTGGAGCAGATGCTGAGTGCAGGCCTAGAGAATCGTGATGACGATAAGGCCTTTAAAAGATTGGTGGATGCTCGCAATGAAGCCGAGCCAATCTTAAGGGCGACAGAGAAAAACTTGGCTGATGCTGATGAGCTGGTGGGAGCTGAGCAGGCAGGTGCGATTCGATCTGCAGTAAAAGATCTCGCGCAAGCCATGGCAGGCCAAGATCCTGTCCGGATTCGACAGACTCGAGACATCGTCAATCGTCTGACCATTCCACTGGCGGAGAAAGTTTTAGCGAAAACACTGGCTGGAGCAGCCAGCAGCCCTTAAGACTGAATCAGTACTAGAAGATCACGGAGAACCTTATGCCTAAAGTCACTTTCCTTCCTCTCAAACAAACCGTTGAAGCAAATCCTGGAGACAGTATTTTAGAGACCGCCTTGGCCCATGACATTCCATTGCACCATGCTTGTGGCGGGTACTGTGCCTGCACAACCTGTCAGGTTCGTGTGATTGAAGGCGCTCAAAACCTCTCTTCGATGGAAGAAGAGGAAACAGAACGTCTGGAGAGAGCCGATGATGCGGCTGCCAATTCTCGTTTAGGCTGTCAGGCTAAGGTAAACGGTGATGTCGTTGTGGAGATGGTACATCTCGACTGAGGTTGATCATGGGAAATGATAAACCCTTCAGACCTGCTCGCAGCTATAAGATCACCTTTGTGTCTCCAGGAGGGATGTCGCAGTCCATCACGGTGAGTCCCGAGACTATGCCCTCCAGTGGTACGGGTGAGCCTGGCAGTATCCTGGACATTGCTTTGGCTAGCGGCGTTGAAATTGATCACGCTTGCGGTGGCGTTTGCGCGTGCTCGACTTGTCACGTTAAGATCAGATCCGGACTGAAATCATGTAATGAGCCTTCCGAAGCCGAGGAAGATCAGCTGGAAAAGGCCCCAGGAATAACAAGTCAATCGCGGTTGGCTTGTCAGTGCGTTGGGGATGCCAGCGAGGACTTGGTTGTCGAAATTCCTGGATGGAACCGCAATCGTGTTCGGGAAGGGCTCTGAGTTTTGAGAGGGCTGAAATGAGACTTTTGAATCGAGTGCGCCAGCGGCGGTGGGCATGCCTTTCGCTAATCATGCTAATGACTTTTTCCGCTCAGTTTTCTGAAGCTAGTAGTGGAAAAGAGGGCACGTTTACATTTCGTCTTCAAGGTGAGCCAGAAACCTTAGATTGGAATCGGGCCCACACGATGAGCGGGTCCTATTTGTTCTATAATTTGATGGAGGGACTTGTCGAGATCTCCTCAAATCTCAAAGTCGAGAATCGATTAGCGGAGAGATACACCCTCAGCCCAGACGGAAAAACCTACACCTTTTACTTACGTAAAGGGGTGAAGTGGCAGGACGGGGTTCCGCTGCGAGCAGCAGACTTTGTGTATAGCTGGAAGCGCCTATTGTCTCCGCTTACAGCCGCGGCTTATTCCTACCTTCTTTTTGATGTTCAGGGAGCCAAGGACTTCTACGAAGGAAAGTTAAAAGATTTTTCTAAGGTGGGCATTAAAGCGCTGAACGACAGCACTTTTGAGGTCAAGTTAGATCGGCCTGTTGCACACTGGATCTATATCCCAACATTCTGGGTTACCTTTCCACTTCGGGAAGATGTGGTTGCCAAGCACGGAGAATCATGGACTTTACCGGGAAAAATGCTCACCCTGGGTCCTTACAGTTTAGTGTCGCGTGAATTGGATAGTCGATTGGTGCTTCAGGCGAATCCAAACTACTGGGGAAAACGTGGAAATGTTCAGAAAGTGATCGCACAGATTGTCACCGATGACCAAACCGCTTTAACGTTATTTGAGACCGGGAATCTCGATTTTATGGTCGAGATTCCATTGTTAGAGCTTCAAAGAGTTTCGAGTCGATCAGAGTTTCGAATATTTCCGTATCTAAAGACCTCGTATTTAGCGTTTAACGTCTCGAAGTTTCCGACCAACTCGGTGAAGTTTCGACGTGCTGTGGCGATGTCGATTGATAAAGCCAAGCTAGTCGACGCCTTAAGAGGCAAACAGTCAGTTGCCACCAGTTTTTTACCCCCTGGCATTCTGGGTCGAGACCCCAAGGCGGGCCTTCCATTAGATACTTTACGAGCCCGCAGTGAGCTTCGGTTATCCGGAGTGGAATTAAATGGAGCGTCGGTGACAGTCGATCTGCTCGCATACAACCTGGAAAAAAATAGGAAAATGGCTGAGGTGATCCAGGCTCAACTCAAGGATGTTTTGGGAGTGAAAGTAAATGTCCAAGCCTATGACCCGAAGACTTATCGAGCCCAAGTAGATCTTGGAGTTTATCCCATGTTACAAGGGGTCTGGGGCGCAGATTATCCCGATCCAGATAATATTCTGGGTATTTTTTTATCAAACTCGGGAAACAACCGAACAACCTGGAAAAACCCCTCGTTTGATCAATCGATCAATCAGGCTCGGTATATGCAGTCGAGTGCTGAGCGTGAACGGCTTTACAAACAAGCCGAGAAGCTTCTTCTCGAGCAAGAGGCTGTAGTCGTTCCGCTATTTCATGAGTCTTTATTGGTACTGATTAGCAAGCGGACTCAAAATTTAGAGTTGAACCCAGTCAATTATCTCTATCTTCGAAATGTGAACGTCAATTAGTGATCTAGTCAGTAGATTCTGCTCTAAAGCTGGCGCTCACTCGGTCTCTGAGCCAATCCCCGAGATACTGGCTCGCTAACAGAACTGAAAAAAGAGCCACAGACGGAAAGATCAGAAGATGAGGATGGCTACGAAGTGCGCGTGTGCCTTCAGAAGCTAGAGTTCCCCAGCTAGCATGAGGGGGCTGAAGTCCCAGGCCTAGAAAAGAGAGAAAGCTCTCGGCCATGATGTTTGAAGGGATCTGGGCCGAGACTGAGACCAAGATCGGACCCCAAAGATTGGGTAGAACATGTCGCCACAGTATTCTCTGATCTGAGATTCCCAGTGCACGGGCTGACTCGACATAAGGCAGTTCAGAGGCTTGAAGCACCTGAGCTCGCACCAAGCGAGCATGTTGTACCCAGGCCACTATCCCAATAGAGAGAAAGATTCCAAAAACGCCGCGTCCGAAAATCAGCGAAAACAAAATCGCAAGCAGCAGAGAGGGGAAGATCGAGAAAAAATCGATGAATCCCGTGATCACTCGGTCCATCCAGCCTCGGAAAAACCCAGCGAGAGCTCCTGTAATCGTTCCAAGCACCAGCGAAAAAATGGCAGTAGCAATGCCAATCGAAAGTGAAAGTCGGGCCCCAAATAAAAGGCGAGTTGCTAGGTCGCGACCTAGACTGTCAGTCCCCAGCCAGTGAGCACTAGAAGGCCCCAAAAGTCGATCATCAATAGATTGAGCATCCGGATGGTAGGGAGAGATCCAGGGGGCTAAGAGTGCAAAAAGAACGGATAGTACTAAAGTGATGAATAGTGCTGCCGCGAATCGATCCCGCAGAAGCAGCTTAATCCAGGAAGGATTACTTTTAGCGCCACTCATGAGGATCTCCTGGGAGTTCGTAGTCGAGGATCAGCCCAAGATAAAAGAACCTCAGTGACGGCATTGAACAAGACGAGGATAAGTCCGAAAACTAAAGTGGTGCCCATGACCAAGGAGTAGTCCCGATTCAATACAGCCGAGACAAAGTAACGCCCTAAACCGGGAATTTGAAAAATACTTTCGACCAGAAATGATCCTGTTAACAGATGTGCAGCCACTGGGCCTAGTAGTCCAATACACGGAATCCAGGCGTTTCTCAGAGCGTGACGCCAAAGAACAGTATGGCGTGAAAGCCCTTTTGCTCGGGCTGTTCTTATAAAGTCCTGCTGTAAAACGTCCTTCACGCTGCCTCTCATTAATCGGGTAATGAGCGCCATAGGACGAAGCATCAAGGTGACTGTCGGTAAGATCCAGTGCTCTGGACCATCCCATAGAGCCGGTGGAAAGAGGTTAAGATGAATTGAGAAAATCCAGACCAGTAAGCTAGCCACTAAAAAACCAGGCAGACTGACCGATGACAGCAAAAGGAGTCGCACCAGCCGATCCCACAAGGCATTGCGACTAGCGCCAGAGTAGATTCCGATAGGAATTCCGATCAACATGGCGGCAAGAAATGCAATTCCCCCTAATGATAGAGAGTTGGGAAGTGCTGAGAGTACGATCTCCGAAACGGGTCTATCGGGATGTTGAAAGGAGTTTCCGAAGTCTCCCTCTAACGAAGCCCGCGCCCAGCGACCAAACTGAACCCAGAGGGGGGCGTCCAATCCATATTTCTGTTCGATCTGCCGCTGAACTTCAGCAGGAAGGGCACGCTCAGAATCAAAGGGTCCACCTGGAGCGAACCGAATCAGAAAGAAAACGGATGTCATCAGGAGGGATAGAACAATCAGAGAATGAGCTAAACGTTTAAGAGCGATTTGAATCACCAGGACTCCTTCGGGTATTCCACCCAGCCTGATGAAACAGGAAATCCTCGCGGTGACTTTTCACACTTTCCAAGATGAGACAGAAGCGCTGTATAAGCGCATAGAAACGAGTCGAAAGCCGTGAGGCTGGTTGATAGCTTTCGCATGTCTCGATCATAAATGAAGATTCCATGACGAGCCACCAACTGCTCGAGGAATAATAGCCGGGCATGAGCCCCTTCCTCGAGTTTTCGATAACGACTAATAAATCTTCGGTCCATCCCCAGCTGAAGACAAAGTCGAAGAGCGGTGAGTTTTGGCCAAGCTTCAATAAGAGTTTTTCGGTCAAGATAGCGTTGAAGGTACTGCATTCGGGCCGTCAATGGCGCCCGATTTCCCCCGAGAGTTTCATCCACCTCAAATTGTAGGCTTTTTGGCAGCTGAGATAAAACATGGTGTCGAATCCAAATTTCGACTGGGCGCTGAGTGTAGGCTGTGAACTCAATACTTCCAGAGCGTTTTGCTTTGATCGCGCGTTTTGAAAATCGGTTCATCCACTCTACAGCAATTTTTTCAGCATTGTTTGACAGAAAAAAAGGAGGAAGGGTGAGGGGAACATTTACTGCGAGCGCAGCTAGCTCCTCATCTGATTCACGAAGAATCTCTAGAAGGACATCATCAGCCGAGGCAGCGCCGATCAAGTGATGCGGCTCATGATGACTGACTCCAGTTGTGCCAGCGATTCGATCCTGGATGTCGAGTAAGAACGTTTTTTGTTCTTTGGGATAGTACTCTAGGATCGACAAAGACGTCTTATTGTTCTTGGCACCAGAAAGCTCGAGCCCCAGGTATCGCTCACGCACGAGTGACTTTCACCTCAAGTCCACGTCCGACGGCTTTGAAGGGAAGGTGTCGGATTCCGAGAGATTCAAGTTTGTTGCGAATCAGTACTCGCTGTTCAGCCCCTTTAGTGGAGTCTGATGACTCAGGCAGGTATAGGAAAAAACATCCTCCGCCTCCGGCCCCACAGACCTTGCCTCCTGTTGCACCTAATTCAAAGGCGGCCCGGAATGCTTGGTCGATGACCTCAGTTGTAATTCCTTGAGCAAGAGACCTTCGGAACTCCCATTCCTTTGAAATCGCAGATCCTACGGCAATCCAATCCTGGGTCTGAAGCGAACAATGAAGAATTTTAGTAGCCTCTAAAATTCCACCAAAACCTTGTTTTGTGCCGGTATCACCGTCGATGAGCTTCTTGAATAGAGCCCAGTTATTAATTCCAGAGTTTCTGGATTGACCTGAATAAAAAAGTAAAAGCCGTTTCTCCAGTTCACGCAGTGTGGCTTCTGGAAGGGCCTCTCGATCGCTTTTTCCCGGATTCCAGTGCAATGCCTGAAGTCCTCCAAACATTGCACCGTAGTAGTCCTGCACTCCAGCGGGGACTTTGATTACAGTAGTTTCAATATCTCGGACAATTTCTACGAGGTTTTCTCCTGCAGCAGGAAAAGAGGGTATTTCACCATC
>JAGWZD010000101.1 GCA_018968995.1 Bdellovibrionales bacterium | reverse complement strand
TAGATCTCTAACTGATGGGAGTAAAGCGCACGAATCTCATCATCAGACTTCCGCCGATTAAGCACCTTATAATCAAGAACTCTCCAATGCCCTGGAAAGATCTCCTCAACCCTGTCCATGACGCCCACCAAGGATGCTCCACCCACAACCCACTCAAACGGCAGCTCCACGTAGGCATGCTCGTGCAATCGCCCCCGCCCCTCTAACCATTGAAAAAAGGAGGATTCATGAAGGCGCCCCTTCCCAGCCTCTTTCATCAGCTGATGGAACTCCTCCAAGACTTCCGCAGAAACGACCCCTTTCCCATGCTCAGCCCAGCGCTCAAGAAGCGCGTGAACGCGTCTGCCCAGCTCATCTGCGGAAATCCCATCGTTCCTTCGATTTTGAAGATTTTCATCCTGATATTCTGGACGGGAAATCGCTGGAATCAACGCCTCACTCTCTGGTTGAGACACTGAAAACTGCACCATTAAATTCTGCGCATAAGACCGTTCGCAGCGCCCTAGAAGGGTCCACTCCGAGACGCTATGTCGAGCCCGAATCCTTGCGGGGACAGACTCTGCCAGTTGATTCCTTCTGGCGACATCGGGTACCGAGTGATCCGCCTGGCTCAGTTTAGTTTCCTGTTCAGAAACGAAGTCCACAGACTTCGACGGGATACCTTGTCCGAGGTGCTCTAGCCAACCTCGCCAGTGATCGACCCTCAATGCACTTTCTGGATCCCTCACGAAACCTTTTTCTGGATCGATGGGCGAACAAACAAAGATTAACTTTTTCTTCGCTCGCGTCAGCGCTACATAAAATGCCCGTTTAGACTCCGAAACGGCTGCAGAAGCCTCGAAGTTCTTCCAGTCCTTGTACTTTTCATCGCGGTCATTTCGTTTGCCGTCAGGTCCACGTGGAATTAAAAAGACGCCACGTTTTCGGTCGACAAAAAGTAAAGGCCCGGGCGGATTTTTTTGCTTTCTGCCGAAATCCAAAAGAAACACTTGATCGAATTCGAGGCCCTTGGATGCGTGGACGGTGAGGATCGGCAAAACTCCGCGATTCGATGGAGGTGGAACTTCTTTCTCACGCTTACCATTTTCATTTGCCTCATGAAGTCGGCGAACCACATCACCAAAATCAGAACCTTGAAAAGAGAGCTGCTCGCAACGATACCATAGCGATAGAAGTGACTGGGAAAGCTCGCCGATGGAATTTTCCAGTCCCGGCGTCTCCAGAAGAGAAGCCAAGAGTTCGCCTGGGCGTAAAGATTTGGAACGCCAAGAGCCAAGGTGACGAGCGATAGGATGATCAGAGTCCCAGAATGCTTCAAAACTCGCATCTCGACTTTTCCATAGATCGAGCTGCTCATTTGGGACCTGAACCCAGGGTGCAGTAAGGAATCCCAGTGCTGCCCATTCATCTGCTGGAAACCACCACCACTTCAGTAACGAAAGCAGTTCCAAAACTCGTGGATCTTTCCAAAACAGCCCTCCCCCTCCGACTGCTACGGGGATTCCACGACGACTAAGGGCTTGAATCCAATTCTCCATCCCACGCACTCGTCTCACTAGGATGGCCATCGACTCTAGCCGCACACCACGCGAATGCTCAGAAGCAATCCAAGTGGCAAGATCATCAGGTGACCTCACTTCCAAGCGAAAAACGGGATCCTCCCGGTCGCTCAAGCCGAAGTCCTTCTCCGCTCGCCCCGAATTCAGGGGTTCGTAAGACAGAGAAGACGCCTCAAACAAGGGGGCGCAGATTTGATTTACTACTTCTAAAATCCGCGGATGACTTCGAAAATTAACAGTGAGGGATCTGCGAATGGGCAGTCGTTGACAGGACTCCTCGAACAGACCCACGTCAGCATCTCTAAAACGGTAAATGCTTTGCTTCGGATCTCCCACAACACAAAGGTTGGACTGATCGGAGCGAATCACGCTCCAAATGATCTGTGCTTGAGTGGGGTTCGTATCCTGAAACTCATCAACCAAAACCAAATCAAACCTTGCACGCAACAGACTACGGACATTTTCGTATGAAAGTGCTGATAGTGCCGCCTTTTCAAGGTCAGAAAAGTCAATTCCTGATGCTTTCGCCTTGAACGCATTGAATCTGTGGATAGCCCGAGCAGCGACCTCGGCTGCCGCACGTAAGTCTAAATCCTGCTCTGACATCGCCTGCTCAATCACAGCTCTGGCCTCAAGCTCACGAAAGCGCAATAAAAGAGACTCAGCCCCAGCTTTGCCTTCACGACTCAAGAGCCGCTGTAGTGCGGATTGAGGCTGCTCTGAAGTCTGCAAGTTCTCGGATTCCATCCACAGGGTCTGAATTGCCCGCTGCCAAATGCGCTGAGTCTCCACATCAGAAAGAACTCTTTCATCCCCTTGATATCCGGCTTCACGAGGAAACTCGCGTAGGATCGAACCGCACAAACCATGAATCGTCGTGATCCAATGTTTGGAAAGATCGAATCCCTCAGAATCCCTCAAAGCCCTAGAAAGCTTTGCACGCAGATCACTGGCAGATCTCTCAGTAAACGAGACAGCACAAATACGGGCACTAGGTTTGCCCTGAAGCAAACGAACGCATTTTTCAACTATTGTCGTGGTCTTTCCTGCGCCGGCGCCTGCCGTTACAGCAAGGCCCAGCCCCGAGGTTTCGAGAATCTCGAGTTGCTCTGGCGTCCAGTTTTTAGAGGTATTTGTAGCCTCACTCATTCGTCTGAGGTCCCATCAGCAGCGTCTCCGGCTATCGAATCAAGAACCCAATCGCGCCGAGCCTGACCGCAAATCAAGTGAGCTCGGCAATTCAGACACTCGCTCGAGCCAATGGTGGGCCTCGCTTCAAAATGTCCGTCAGCATACTGCTCCACTACTTGGTGTATTTTGTCTTGTAAGGTACTCCAAAGCTCGTCGGGATCCTCATCGAATAGTCCGCTATTGGTTTTCCCCAGCTGGGTCAAACAGCCTGACATTTTTCCATTAAGCGGCCGTGGAAATAACCCCACGGACCGACGCGCATCCTTCGTCAACTCGATCAGCTGAACTCCAAGGACCGGCCTTTTGAACCTACCTTTGGCTCCTAGGGCATAAAACGGAAGTTGTAGGCGGTAACCTTTCTCACGGATGTCGCCCCCTTTAAAGGACTGAGTACCCGTTTTATAGTCGAGCACAAAAAGGCCTTTCTCGTGCTCATCGATTCGATCCGCCTTACCGCTCACGAGCACCTGTCGGCCCAGGCGATCAGTCCAAGAGAGCTCTAATTTCGCATCGTCCTCAGTCACTAGGCACCGAACACCCGAACGGCTTCGATACTCACGCTCGGCTTCAACAAACTGAAGAAGTACCTCCACCGCCTTTCGATGAATCTGCCTTTCCAATTGGGGGCTTTGAATCCAGCCGGGCACATCGCCTCTACTTAAAGCCGAAGTCCACACACTCTTCCAAATGCTAGATACACGTTCAGTTGTCTCTGCCGCTGAGGCTATTTCTTCCCAACAACGAACGATCTGTTCCACTGCACGGTGAAGAAGCACTCCTCGAACCCGAGGCCAAAGCTCCCAGTCGGGTTCCTCGAGCTCAGAAATCCTCCAGCGTCCAGATAACATTCCGAGATAAGAGCACTTGCTCATCAAATCCAAAGTGGTGGCGGATATTTTAAAACTAGATCCCGAGGCAATCCCGGCTAAATGCACAGAGTCTCCAACCGCTTTTCGAACAAGGCCATAACTCTCGAGAAACCGCTCATGGGCACCCACTTCAACTGGTTTCAAATCTTTCGGAGCCCCCAACTCAAGCAGTAGCCCCTCCAAAGACTCCGTTTCAGAGCCATCGAGCTCAAAGGCATGATCCAGAACCTCAACCGAGGCTGCGTTGGAGAGCCAGCTTAAAAGCGCCCGCTTTCTCGATTGCGAGACTCCTGAAGAGGAACGCAGCTGGAACTCGAGAGACAGAACCTCTCGCTCTCTTGAGCCGAGAAATAAATCCGATTCACTGGGAGGAGAAAGCCAAGCTGCGGGGCAGCCCAAAATCCAAAGCCGATACCCACTGCTTGCAGCGTTGGCCTGGCTCATTCGTACGATTCGAATACCGCGTGCAGGCCTGAGTGAAGAAATAGGTGCGCCTGTTAAATCGACTCGACCACGAATACGATCGAGCCAAATAGCAAGCGGATACCGCTGCTCAAGAAGCTGAATGCGACTGAGGTCACTTTCAAATTGAACCCAGAAATCACTTAGCCAACTCATGATCCTAGAGTCTCGGATGAGTCTCGCGCACCATTCGAGATGGTTCGACTTTAGAGATCGAAAATTCATTCGACCCTGAAATGACTGATCGAGACCTTCAAGTTCCACTACTAGTTCATCAGGGATCAATCCTTGGGTTATCCTGAGGAAACCCTTCAAACCGGGACGCTGCCCAAGCGCCATCACCTTCTTCTGAATTGCTGCAAGTTGCTTTCGATCGAGCTTACTGCTGAAAAAAGACTTCAATAATGCCAGCGTCTTTTGTGCATCCCAATGGGATAGCACGCAATCTAGGGGAAGAAATAAAGTTTTATAGATCTCAGTCAATCGAAGCTCATGAGGGTCGCGAGGATCCATCTCTAAGATCCCAGCCTCTTTCAATGCTCGACGAAGCACCATCCGTGCATCGGAAGGCGAATCAGGAATCAGTACAACGTGCTTTGAATAATCCTGAGACCGAAGTTCACTCACCAAACGCTCTACACTATCCTGCAAGGTGTGAGACCTTTTCCAATTCCATGAAACTCGTCTCTCGGCTAACTCCTCCTGACTCACGCTCAGAAGCAACGAACTTCCGTCGCTTACTTCGATGAAAGCGCCGAGCTTAGTGAAAAACAGTGACTCAAGGGAACTCGCATCTTGAATCGTGTATCTTAATGCTTGTCGGCGCCCTTGCAGAATTTTGGGAAATCCCCCGGCCACACTGTAGCGATCAAGAATCTCAATGGCACACTGATAATACCGCGTCGAATCAGCAATATTCTCTGACTCTAGCCATGCCTCAAAGGTCCCGGCGAGGTGTTGAATCTCACGACGAAGCTCTGGGTCTCCTAAGTTGAGCTGTGCAAGCCTTCCTTCCAAGAACTCTCTCTCTGCTGAATGGCTTGCTACCTCTCGACAGCTTTGAACCGCCCGGTCTAGGCGAGCGAAAAAAGACTCACGACGCTTCAATTTTTTAAGCGATGGGAACCTGGCAAGGAGTTTTCGATTTGAAAATATAAGACGAAAGTACTCCTGTCGTCCCAAAGAAGACACTAATCCTAAATCACCCATCTCACTCATGACGATTTCACGAGCTAATTGATCTGGAGTAAAAATCCATTTCCCAGCCACTGCGCCAACCTGCTCCATGATCGAATCTTTGATCTGCTCGCGCTGATACCCGGCCCCGACGATGAGGATTACGCTAGGAGTAAGTCCTGAGAACCAGCTCGGATCGAGATTCACAATGAACGAATCGCCTCCTGATAGGCGTTCTCGAAAATCATGAGCCCCTGTCCAGGGGCGCTTGCACGAGCGGGTTGCATGGTCCACTCAGGGTGCTGTGTCCAACGGATAAAATTCTCTGGATGAGGCATTAGACCAAAAATTCGACCGCTGGCATCGCAGACCCCAGCAATACGTTGTTCGCTTCCGTTAATATCGCTCTCGTACCGGAGACAGGCCATTCCCATTCGCTCCATGCGAGCCCAAACTTCCAGACGCGAACCGGCAGCGATCACCACACGACCCTCGCCATGCCGTACAGGCAAATCAAGATTTCCAAGACCTCGAATCCAGACACATCGATTTCCTACTGGAACCAACCGAGTCCATTCACTCAAAAAACGTCCATGATCATTACGAGTGATAGACATATCTTTGGCAAAAACTCCGAGGCGAACCAGCGTTTGAAAGCCGTTTCCAATACCCAGGACCAACCCCCCTCTTTGTACGAAATGAGTGAGATCCCAGCGAAGCCCGTGGCGAATTTTGATCGCTAAAACCTTACCGGCACCAAGGTAATCGCCATAAGAGAAACCACCAGGAACAGACAGCACCTGATAATGGCTACTCAATTGATCTAAACTCATCCGCCGGCGAACCAGAGAGCCGATGGACTCGATATCCACTTCAAATCGTGCCGCCTTAAAGGCTAATGCGGTTTCTCGCGCTGCCCCAATTGCTTCTCCGGCCAAAATCAAAACACGAGGAATTCGGTTCATTTTGCGCCGTCCCCTCTCCAGGTTCGATAGAGATCCGACACATTCATGCTCCAGCAGCCGAGCACCTCGAGCCGATCAGAACCCGAGACAACACCAACCTGTTGGAAGGGAATACCCATGGAGTCCCACTCTGATTCCAGAATCGTCGAATCTGAATCACTGCAGGTGACCAGGAACCGATGAAATCCCTCACCGAACGCCCAAACCTCAGGAGAGGCAGCGACCGGCATTCGCAAAGTTGCTCCCAATCGGCGAGCAAAACACGACTCTGCAACCGCCGTAATCAGACCACCGTCTGAAATATCGTGGACAGAGCGAATGCGTTGCTGCTCTTTTCCTTGAGCTCCAGCGAACCAAGAATAAATTTTCCTCGCAGTGCTCCAGTCTGGATTTTCGCGACTGTCTGCGGGCTCTGAACATCCAAAAACAGTAGCAAATCGCGACCCCAATAAAGAAAGAACTTCAGGCCCAAGAGAGTAAATAATATCACCAGAGTATTTAAAATCCGCACTACGAGCGCGACGGCGAGATCGCATCTGTGCAATCGCCTGACAAATAATAAAACCTTTTTCGATTTTGTCCGAAAACGTGGAATTCATTGTCAGTACGGGAAGATCCATTGCTAAAGCGGAGTCACGAACACCTTCCAGCGCAAGCTGTATATCTGAAGCGGCGTAAGCATCATCGCGGATTTGTGGACCAAACCAATGAATACCTACTCCAGCAATGGAATCTCGAGCGGATACACTTCCGCCCGAGGCCACCACATTACGCAGAGCCTCGTCGAAGGCATTTAGAGCCTCCCATTTCGAATCGTAAACTTCAGCGCGTTGAAACAATCCTACGCCGATGGCTAGCTCGTGAGCCTGCCCTTCGGCATCAGAAAGTCCTAACAACTGATGCCCCAGCAAAATAACAGCCCCATCATTTGGTCCGCTAGGAGAGTGAGTGAGACCAACGGCACTGGTATTCAATGGTTTAAGCTCGGCATGGGCGCCCGCTTCGAAATCTGAAGAAAGAATCAACCTTTCAGGCGAACGAACGCCTTGGAGCGCAAGAATTTTCATCAACATTTGATCGCCCTGCTTTTCAAATGCGGGATAATCAGCAGCGCGATAGCTCATGGATTGCGCACGAGAAGACTGAGCAACCGTAATCCATTGGCTTGGTGGACCAGACCAAAGAAAGTCAATGGGAACAAA
>JAGWZD010000100.1 GCA_018968995.1 Bdellovibrionales bacterium | reverse complement strand
GCTGACCCGCCTTGACTAGTACCTCATAAGCTTTGGCGTGAGGCGTTTTCCGCCAGAAATCAAATTGTTTGAAGTGGCAATCCGCACATTTGGCAAAAGTCTGAAATTTTGGAGCACCTTGCTTTTCGGTCGATTGAACATAGGCAAGAATCTTTTTCTCTTCCTCTTGGTTGGCTGCGCTGATGGCTACTTTAGTGTCAGCGATTAACTTTCGAAGTTCTGTCTGCCGAGAGTCTGACTCCAAATTGGGCTCTAAGCTAGTATCCAGCTGAATAAGCTTCGATTCGGGACGTGGTTTAAGTTCGATGAGGCCCACTACTTGATTCCGAAATGAAACTTGATGGATGCTCGTTTTTCTTTTTCCGTGATCAACTATGGGAGGAGTCTCAAGATAGCTCTGGGAGTGAGCGCCTATTAGAAAGTCGATTCCGTTAACGGACTTTGCGAGTTTGAGGTCAGCCTCTAATCCTTGATGCGTGAGCACGACAATCCAGTCGACTCTGCTACGGTGCTGTGACACCCAGTTTTTTAATAAAGGTGCAGGATCAGTGGCGCGAATACCCGAAGGCAGCTTCAGCTTATTCCCAACGATTCCGGCAACGGCGACGCGATTACGCCGCCCCTCACTAGATTGAAGTTCGTAGATTCGGTCAGATTTTAGCCACTTTTTCCAATGACCTTTCACTTTTCTTTCAAGGTTCATGGCCAAGACATCTGCTCCACTTTCGCGCGCAAGAGTTTCCAGAAACTCAGGGCCAAGGGCAAAGTCTTTTTCACCCGGAACGAACGCTTGGAGACCGGTCAGTTTTAACGCTTTCGCCAAAGCTAGAGATTGGATTCGGCTCTGGGTTTTTAGAGTTTCAGGGATTTCCTGAGTGGAGAAAAAAAGATCACCCGAGTCTACCTGTAGAACTTGATCGGCGCCTCGACCGCGAAGCACTTCATGCGTCTTGAGGAGTTGATCCTTTCGAATCATTCCGCCCGTAGGATTAGAGCGGCACCCGCAGGGCTCGAGTTCTCCCAGAATGTCGTTGGTGTGAACGATCACTGGAGGCTTGTCAGATGCATATACAGGAAGAGCGATTAGAGCCAGAAATCCGACCGCTGCGCATCCGAGCGACAGCGCTCGATAGGGAGTCATGTTTCTACCTTAGAGCGATTTTTTGATTTGGAGGATTTCTTGTCGCCCTTTTTTTCAATTCTTTCAGAAGCTTTTCGAGCCTCTGATGATTTTGGGAAGCGACTTAAAAGCTCTTGATAAAAGCCTTTGGCGTCTTCCGAGAATCCCATGGCTTCGAAAGACTCGGCGATTCGCAGGATGGCTCCGGGAATGCGCTTAGATTTGGGAAACTTTTCTTGAATCTTGGAGTACTCCACGATCGCTGCCTGATACTGCTTCAATAAATAGTGCGACTCTCCGAGAAGCTGTAGAGCTTCCTCTGTTGAAGCAGTTTTTCCAGTCTGCGTGATGTACTGCGAGAGCATTTCAATCGCCTGCTCAAATTTTCCAGATTGAAATAGGGCCTTTCCCTTCTCAAAACTGTTTCCGCCGGAGGCTTCCGAGGGGGCAGTTTGAGGCGCTGCCAACACAGCGTTGCCCGACTTTTTCTGACCTTTAATGGTTTCGATAATCGCTAGCTGAGTCTTTTCCAGCTCAGCGATTCGCTCTTCATACGCTTTCAGTTGAGGATTGGGTTCTGCCGCAACCTTGCTTGCTTCTGTTTTAGCCCGCTCTAATTCTTCTATTCTTCCAGTGAGGCGCGCGATCTCAGCCTTTAGCTCATCTACAAGGTAAGAGTCTGCCTGCGCTGGACGTGGTCCTTGAGCGCCACCGGAATCGACTTCAAAAGACTGACCCTCACGGATCATGCCTCGAGTACGAAGGCAGCCTGCTTGGGAAAGGATGAGGAGAACTCCAAAGGCAGCAACGAGAGGCTTTTTGCGAACGAGCATCATGATGTGGAAATCATCTCATCTCGGGCTTCAGCCTTCAAGAAGTTGAGGCTTTCTGAGCCTCTAAAAGGACCTAAAATGTGGGTATCGAATCCTCAGGCGCCGGGCGGGTCTTGGATTTGCGGGGCTTCACGGCCTTGGGGGATGGAATGGGCTCAGGAGTCTCTAGGGCTTGGTTCTCGGGGGCCGGCGCTGTTTCCGGCGGAGGGCTCACTTCTGCGGGAGAACCTTCCGTCTGCGGCGGAGTCTCGGGTTCTGGCAACGGGGGTTGAGGGGTAGAGGGAGGCGGCGGCGAGTCAACAGGGGGGGGCGGCGGCGGCGGCGGTAAATCAGGACTGATTAACGAATGGCGAGCAGCCCCAGTTCGAATGCTGAGAAACTCGGCTTTCTCGGCGGCATCTCGTGCTTGAATAAAGAGCTTATTGGCACGCTCAAAGTTTTTGACTCGATATTCCTGCTTGCCTTTAAAATAGAGCTCTTCAGAAAGTCGATAGTACTCGGTGGCGTTTGTGTCAGCCTGCACCTCTCGAGCGGCCTTCATGGCGGCAAGAGTATCGGACATCTCCTGAACCGGTCGTGTAGCAACCAGCGAGCATCCCGTTAGATAAGGCCCAAAGGTAAAAAATAAGGCGACCCCATTTCTAGTTAGGGTCGCCTTTGAGATTTTGCCCATGAATTTACTTTGAAGTAATCACAAAGTTTGCACGGCGGTTTTTTGCGTGCGCTTCCTCAGTCTCCGCAGATTCCAGTAGACGTTCTTTTCCGTAGCTAATTGTTGTTAGTCGTTCAGCGCTGATACCCATTCCTTCAAGGTATTTTTTCACGGCGTTCGCACGCTTTTCTCCTAATGCGATATTGTATTGAACGCCGCCACGACTGTCGCAGTGCCCTTCAATCTGAACGCTGAGTGAGGCTTTGTCTTTCATGATTGAAGCGTTATTTTTCAGCGCTTCTTTCGCTGAGTCATTCAAAACAAAGGAGTCATAAGGGAATCGAATGGTGACCAGTCCTAGTGCGCGACCGGAATCAGAATCTCCAGCAGCGGACGATTCACCCATATCCGTGCTCGGTGAGATCTCATCGGGCTTTTGCTTCTTCGAGCATCCAGAAGCCATGAGCGCTGCGAGCGTCATCAAAGCCAGTGGAAGAGTTGAGCGTAGAAAGTTCCCATTTTTACGAATCATTTGAGTTCACCTCGTTTGCTTCTGAAGATGAGGCAACTTGAAAAAAAATGCAATCAAAGCAGTGATCTAAAACGAATTTCTATTCAGGCCGGAATCCGCCGGAATGTCAGTTTTCAGGCATTCTTTCGCTCATTTTGCGGTGTCCTCTAGGCATATTTCCAGCAAAGCCTCTGCACTTTACGAGGAGGATGAATTCGATGAGAGATGTGAACAAAGTGTTACTGATTGGGCGGCTGGGAGCGGATCCTACGTGTAAGGAAACCCCGACAGGGGTGGCCCTTACACGTTTTTCGGTGGCCACGTCGATCCGTCGCAAGGAAAGCGAAGAAGGGAAAGACGAGAAGTCGAATAAAGAGTCAACGGTTTGGCACCGGGTAGTCGCTTGGGGACGAGAGGGTGAAGTTTGCGCCAGATATTTAAAAAAGGGAGCTGCAGTGTTTGTCGAAGGAAGGATTCGGTCAAATCGCTATGTGAACAAGGACGGGCAAAAGTGCAGTGACTGGGAAATTCACGCAGACCGGGTGAGCTTCCTTCCATCTTCGGGGATTACTCAATGGCCCGATCGAAATCCCCTAAACGAAGAGGAGTCTGTACTACTGTGATCTAACTAGTCTGCCTTTCGGACAAGATCTCCGACCATGATCGCTCGAGGAGACGATACGGGGGTCTTGTCCGAGGCGAAAAGCTTCTCTAGCCGTGCGATCGCCACTCCGGCTTCTACGTGGATCACTTTCACTGTGCCGATCGGGAACACAATTTCTTTATAAAGCTTTTCGCCGAGAAGGTCATAAGTCGGCATTTTTCGACTTACTTCGAGGACGGTGCCATTTCGAATTCCCTGAGCTGTTCCGACGTTGATGAAATAATCTTTCATGGAAACTCGGGGAGCTTTAGGGTCCGGAGTTTCACCAGGAGGGTCCCCGAGGTCGACCCCTTGGTACACGCTGTAGACCAGCGCCTCTGCGGCAGTAGCCTTTGGAACGAGAAACCAGAGACTGCTGATTAAAAGACCTGTAAAAAGCGCCGCCACCAGAAAAAACCCGGCCATCCAGGCGCTCCATCGGGCAACACCCATCGCTATCCACGCCGATTGGCGAATGGAGGCCATGGCTGGTGTGCTGGTATTCGAATGGTTCATGAGACTTCCCTTCCTCATGAGTCCTATCGGACGCAGGGGGGGAACTCTGAAGTTTCCCGATTTGGAAACTGGAAGTCAAAACCTTGGCGCAGAAGAAGTGTTTTTTAAATAGTTCTTACGGAGTTCACGATCAATCCACAGGTAGCGCTCAGGTGAGGCCCAAGCCGAGCTCACATGAAACCCAAAAATCCAAGGTTGAACCAAAACCCGTCGGTGATGTCTTGGGCCGGGGCTCCAAATCGCAAGTTTTTCGAGCCGAGCATTCAGGTCGCGAACTCCTGGGTTGGGCTTTCTCGATGATGGGCGGCTGAGACTGTTCAGCGCACGAATCTCGCTTTGAAGGCGAGTCTCATCAGGTTGGAGAGCGAAAATGGGCTCGATGACATTTCTTAAGGTCGGGATATCCCAAGTCCACCCGAGAATGATCACGTCGAGTTCCCCCTTTTTAAAGCTATCAATCGCGGCTTGTAGGTCCTCTGTTCGCGATTCCACCGAAAATCCACCGCTCTGCAATCGAGAATGGGCACGCTCTAGAATTTTACGACCCTGCTCGTCAGTCCCAACGACTGCCAGACGGATCAATTTACCCGTTTTAAGAGAGCGGGAAGGCTGATCCGAAGATTTGTGGCTTTTTAAAGATTGAGTAACTGATTTTTTATTTTCACGGATACCATCATCAATCCAATTATCGAGCCGAGGAAGGGCTGGAGTCTCCACCTTCGGAAGTGAGGAATCTAGAAAACCTGGAATCTCGGCCCAAAAAGATCGATCTAGCTGAGACAAGATTGCTTTTCTGATCTGAGTCTCTTCCAGCGTTTTCAAGTTGAGCAGCGCTAAAGAAAAAGTAGGTTTCCATCCCTTTTCGAGCTTCACACCACTGGCTCCAATACTCGATTGAAGAGTCCATGGCTTACTGGGCTCGACTACCTGATCAGCAAAGCTCTCTCGCAACTCAACGAGATCCGCTTTACCTTCTCGGAATAGATTCCACGCTGCGGCTTCATTTTCGGTCCAGTCTACTCGAATGCCGTCGATCTGAGGTAATGGTTTAGAAGACTGTGAAAGATATCCTGCCTCACGAAACTCAGCTGACGCCTGAGCTGGAAAAAATGAATGAGTATAATTTGATCGCGACTTTAGGATGAGTCCATACCCAGGCTGCCACTCAGACAGAGTAAATGGACCGCTGTTTGCCGAGGATTGACCGATGGGTCTTGGCGCAGTGAATGGACGGGTGAGTACTATTTCAAAATCGGGCTCGGGTTGAAAAAAGTGAATGATCAAAGTTTCATCATTGGGCGCCTCAAACGATTGTATTCGCGATAGAAATATTCTCCAGACCGTTGAAGATTTCGGAGCAGACTTTTGATTTTCCCAGGAGTCGACGAAGCTTTTCGCTGTAATAGAGGCACCATCAGAAAAAGTAAGCCCCTTTTTCAGGCGCAATTTTAGCGTTCTCTGAGTGCGATCAAATTCGCCTCTTTCCGCTGCCAATATGGGTCGGATCTGCGGAAACTCATCTAAATAGGTCAGCTCAAAAAGAGTATCCGTGGTCCAACTGACGACAGTTCGATCGTCGTGGCCTGTGGTGCGTTCGGAAGTTGCTATGATCACGTCAAGTCGTGGACGTGACTCGGAAAAACCCCAAGCGCTTCCGTTCAAAGTGAGAAACACGACAACCGTTGTTAGGAAAAGCGGAGTCACCTGAAAGAACCGAGCGTATCTACTCATTGCTTTAATTCTAGCTGTTGACCAGATCAGACGCCAGAGAGCCTGAAGCTTAGTTTCCAAGGGCCTGACGAACCAGATCGGAAGCCTGTTTCAACGCCGCCTGCAGTCCGGCGGGCTTAGTACCTCCGGCCTGAGCAAAATCCGGTTTACCGCCCCCTTTTCCGTCAATATGGGCAGTAATGCCTTTTAGGAGATCATTGGCGCTAATTTTTTTGGGAGCTTGCGGTCCGATAGCGACGATGAGTGAGGCTTTCTCAATGTCTGGATCTTTCATCCCAAGAACGATGATCGAATCAGGGGCCTTTTGTTTGATAGTGTCTGAGAGGTCTCTCAGGCGTTTCATGGCGTCTTTTTCGGGAGCACAGACCGAAGCCACAAAACGGGCTCCGGGCATGACTTCGGCACTCATCAACATCTGGTCGACCTCAGCAGCAGCCGACTTGGCCTGGAATTGCTCGATCGTTTTCTTGAGTTCGCGCTCTCGTAAGACTGCCGAGTCAATTCGAGACAAGATCTCATCGGTACTAGCGGCTTTGAGCTTTTCGGCTACAGCAGCCAGCTCGTTGTTTCGCTTTCTTAAGAATTCGAATGCCCCCTTGGATGTCACCGCAATAATTCGGCGTACCCCTGCCGCGATTCCGCTCTCCGATTGAATCTTAAAAAGGTGGATGTCAGAAGAGTGATCTACATGGGTTCCACCGCAGAGTTCTGTCGAGAAGTCTCCGACTCGAACAACTCTTACAAGGTCGCCATATTTCTCTCCGAAGAAGGCGATAGCACCTGCCGAAATAGCGTCTTCCTTGGGCATCTCAGACTTCAACACGGGCTCATTTTGCCAAATTTTCTCGTTAATCAAATTCTCTACTTTTTCGATTTCTTCCTCGGTCAATGCTTGAAAGTGAGCAAAGTCGAATCGAAGGTGGTCAGGCCCCACGAGTGATCCAGACTGTTTCACGTGTTTCCCAAGAATTTCGCGAAGCGCCCAATGAAGCAAATGGGTCGCGGTGTGATTTCGTGCTGTCAGCGAGCGAATCTCAGCATCCGTTTCCTGTACAATGCGATCGCCGGTTTTCAGAGTGCCACGAATCGGCCTCAAGTGAGCCACTACAAGCTCAGGAACAGGTTTCTGTACGTCGACAACTTCAGCTTCAAATGCTCCTGATCTCACTCTGCCGTGATCGCCCAGCTGGCCTCCACTTTCTCCGTAGAAGGGAGTTTCAGCAAAAACCACTTCAATGAGGGGCGCTGTCTCGAGGCTGTCTCCGGTGTTTGCAATAGGAGGAGCCGTGTAGCTGGTAAGCCGCTCGATATTTTTTTCTTGAGGTAGCAATATGGCCAAGGTCTCAGATTCGGCATCGAGCTGATGGTATCCCACAAAACGAGGAAGCTTTTTGGCGGACTTCAGCTCAGCCGCAAGCCGTAAGTAGACTTCGTTTAAGGAGGCCTCTCCAGAC
>JAGWZD010000099.1 GCA_018968995.1 Bdellovibrionales bacterium | reverse complement strand
ACCAGTATTCGGCTTGACCGGGACATCACGCTCGTTTATTCCTCCAAAGCTCTGTGACGGTCCTCCTCCTGCCGTGCGATTTGTCATAGAAGCGGTTTGAATCATGAATAAAGGTAAGCCGAGCGCTTAAGAAGCGTTCGCAGCTTTCAGCGGCCCAGGGGGTTGAAGAAACTCGTTGGAGTGGCAGGCGTTGAGAGAAAGTGAAAGGAAGCGAAATGCCTACCATTAACCAGCTTGTCCGTCGCGGACGACTGAAGAAAGCATGGAAGACCAGCTCTCCAGCCTTGCAGAGCTGTCCTCAGAAACGCGGAGTTTGTACTCGCGTTTATACGACAACCCCAAAGAAGCCGAACTCAGCTCTCCGAAAGGTATGCCGCGTTCGTCTGACTAATGGATACGAAGTGACCTCGTACATTCCAGGTATCGGTCATAACCTTCAGGAACACTCGATTGTCTTGATTCGCGGTGGTCGTGTGAAGGATCTTCCTGGTGTTCGTTACCACACGGTTCGTGGCACTCTGGATACTCAGGGTGTTCAGAATCGTAAACAGAGCCGTTCGAAGTATGGCGCGAAGCGCCCGAGCGCTGGTGGCGGTGCTGCAGCAGCAGCTCCAGCTAAATAAGGAGAAAGATCATGGCTCGTAAAGGTTTTAATCGTCGTCGTGAAGTTCTTCCTGATCCCAAGTTTAATGACGTGGTGGTCACGAAGTTTGTGAATGCTCTTTTGAAAGAGGGCAAGCGTTCCACTGCAGAAGCTATTTTTTATGGCTCCTGTGACATCATTCAAACCCGTACCGGTGAGGAAGGGCTGAAAGTATTCAAGAAGGCTCTTGAGAACGTGAAGCCTCTTCTTGAAGTGAAGTCCCGTCGTGTGGGTGGCGCTACTTACCAGGTGCCAGTCGAAGTGAAGCCGGCTCGTCGTCAGTCTTTGGCTTCGCGCTGGATCATCGACGCATCCAGAGGACGTGGAGAGCACTCCATGTCGGAGCGTTTGGCCAGTGAGCTGATCGAAGCTTCAAATGCTCGTGGCGGCGCCATGAAGAAGCGCGAAGACGTGCATAAAATGGCTGAAGCCAATAAAGCGTTCGCTCACTATCGTTGGTAATTTTCCAACTCGGATAGACAGACAGTATCTCGAGCCACCAGCAGAAATGCTGGTGGCTCTTTGATTTTCTAGAGTGGAGCTTGCGATCGTGAAACAGCTTTGTGATCTGCGGTGCTTCCGGCTGAAACCTTGAAAGTGGGGGGCCGAGAGCTTAAGGTGGCAAACCTCATGGCGGACTTCACTACTCAGCTTAAGATGACTCGCAATATCGGTATCATGGCCCACATTGATGCCGGAAAAACAACGACCACCGAGCGCATCCTTTTTTACACCGGAAAAACACACAAGATGGGAGAGGTTCATGAAGGCACAACGGTCATGGACTGGATGCCTCAAGAACAGGAGCGGGGTATCACGATTACTTCAGCAGCAACTACCTGTTCCTGGCGTGATCATCGCATCAACATCATCGATACTCCGGGGCATGTCGACTTCACCATTGAAGTTGAGCGCTCACTTCGTGTGCTGGACGGTGCTGTGGGAGTGTTCTGTGCGGTGGGTGGTGTTGAGCCCCAGTCGGAAACGGTTTGGCGCCAAGCGAATAAGTATCACGTGCCTCGAATTGCATTCGTAAACAAAATGGATCGAATTGGAGCAGACTTTTACGATGTGCTCTCTCAAATTCGTGAAAAACTAGGCGCGAATCCTGTGGCGATCCAAGTTCCTTTGGGCTCCGAGGATCAATTTGTTGGATTGATTGATTTGATCGAGATGAGGGCTATTCGATTCTCCGATCAGGACCGTGGAACTCATTTCGAAGTGCTGGATATTCCAGAAAACTTCGTTGAACACTCTCAAGAGTATCGCGAAAAATTAATTGAATCAGTTTCGGAATTTGATGACGTTCTGATGGAAAAGTACCTCAACGGTGAATCCATCTCGGCAGAGGAAATTCGGAAGGCGCTACGAAAAGGTTGTGTTTCTCTGAAGATTGTTCCGGTGCTTTGCGGGGCAAGTTTTAAGAACAAGGGCGTTCAGGCCCTCTTGGATGCAGTCATCGATTTTCTACCGTCACCTCTGGATATTCCGTCCGTCGAGGGAATCGATCCATCCGATCCGGAGAAAAAGCTGGTAAGAAAGGCAGACGATAAAGAGCCTTTCTCGGCGCTCGCTTTCAAGATTATGTCTGACCCGTTTGTGGGCGTGCTGACTTACCTCCGTGTGTATTCCGGTAAAGCAAGTTCTGGCGATGCGCTTTGGAACTCAGCCAAAGGAAAGCGTGAGCGCATTGGGAGACTCCTGCTGATGCACGCCAATAAACGCGAAGATGTGCAGGAAATGAAGGCCGGTGACATCGTCGCGGCCGTCGGTCTTCGTCTAACGGTTACTGGCGAAACTCTTTGCGATGAAAAATCGCCCATATTACTTGAGAAGATGGAGTTTCCTGAGCCCGTGATTTCGATCGCTATTGAACCCAAGACTAAAGCGGATCAGGAAAAACTCACCTCAGCGCTGCAGCGCCTGTCGATGGAGGATCCTTCGTTTCGCGTTACTCAGAACGATGAGACTGCCCAAACGCTGATTAGTGGGATGGGAGAGCTGCATCTCGAGATCATCGTGGATCGCATGAAGCGCGAGTTTAAAGTGGAGGGGAATGTTGGTCAGCCTCAGGTTTCATACAAAGAGACGATCAGTTCCGCCGCTACCGCCGAAGGGCGATTCATGCGTCAGGCGGCCGGCAAGAACCAATTTGGACATGTGGTGATTCGTCTAGAGCCTCGAGAGCGCGGATCGGGGTTTTTGTTTAAAAATGAACTACCAGCGGGAAAGTTGCCTAAAGAGTACATCCCTCAGATTGAGCAAGGGCTTCGGGAATCTACCCTGGGAGGGATCGTGGTGGGATACCCCGCGGTCGACGTTCAGGCGACCCTGTTGGACGCCACCTTTAACGAGGGCGAGTCGACTGAGATTGCTTATAAAATTGCAGCTTCTATGGCGTTTCGAGATGCTGCCCACGCTGCAGCCCCGGTGATTTTGGAACCCATTATGTCGACCGAGATCATTTGTCCTGAAGACTATATGGGCGGTGTGATCGGAGACCTCAACAGTCGACGGGGTAAGATTCTCAATATGAATGTCCGTCATGGACTGCAGGTCATTAAGGCTGATGTTCCGTTGGCTACGATGTTTGGGTACTCTACGGCCCTAAGGTCCTCCTCCCAGGGTAGGGCCACCTATTCGATGGAGTTTTCTCACTACGAGCCAGTGCCTCACAACGTCTCTGAAGAGATCAAAGTGCGGGCTGGGGTTGTGATTCGATAAAAAATTCAAGTCTTTGGGGTTGCGTCTTTTGTAAGGAACCGATATATCGCAGCGACTTCAATGACGACCGGACGAGATTGCTGGCGGGATTTCACATCTTCTGCCAGGTAACTCCCCGGAATTACAAGGAGATGTGAGAGATGGCAATGGAGCACAAAATTCGAATTAAGTTGAAGGCATTCGATCACCGAGTGCTGGATCAGTCGGTCTGGGAAATTGTGAATACGGCTAAGCGCACTGGCGCCTCTGTTCGTGGCCCGATTCCTCTCCCGACTGTTATTAACAAGTATTGCGTTCTTCGTTCGCCTCATATAGACAAGAAGTCCCGCGAGCAGTTCGAAGTGCGCACGCACAAGAGGCTCTTGGATATTCTTGAACCCACTCAGCAGACGGTCGATTCTTTGATGAAACTCGATCTTTCGGCTGGTGTGGACGTCGAGATTAAGTCCTAAGTCGGTCATCGACCGTTTTAGGCAGCTGGAGAAAATGATTTCTTCAGCGCGAATCAGCGAAACTACTCTTTGCAAATTTCCCAAAGAGAAAGTCCTGGTTCTTGCGGCCATCAACATGAAGGCATCCGGCGGCTGGAAATTAGGTGAACTCGTCGAGTTCCGGTTTCCATCAGCCTCCCGGTGATGCTGTGAAGGTGGATTCGTGAAATAAGATCGGCCTCTGTTTTTTAGGTACAGAGCGCCTTTTGGAGTGAAGAGATGGAACAACAGACTCAAACCGCTCAGGGGGCTTCGCGCGAGCTTGTTGCCCTGACGCAGGGTAGGGGAGGTCTTCTCGGAATTAAGGCCGGGATGACTCAAGTTTTCAGTGAAGAAGGCGAGTCTCTCGCGGTTACCGTGATCGATCTTGCTCCCGCTGTCATCACTCAGGTGAAGACCAAGGAGAAGAACGGCTACAACGCGATTCAAGTGGGCTTCCTTGAGAAGAAGGCAAAAGCTGTTTCTAAGCCTGAGGCGGGACACGCCAAGGCTTCTGGAGCTCCTGGATTTTACCATTATCAGGAATTCCGTCTTTCGGCCGACGCTAAAATGGATGGCCTGACTGTCGGCAAGTCCCTTTCCCCTGATTTTATTAAGGCGGGAGATTTGATCGACTTGAGCGCCGTCAGTAAGGGTAAGGGTTTTCAAGGTGGTGTGAAGCGCTACCATATGGCTGGCGGTCACAAGACCCACGGTGCATCGCTCTCTCATCGTCAGTTGGGATCGATTGGAAATCGTGCGGATCCTGCCAAGTGTTTCAAAAACAAGAAGATGCCTGGTCAGATGGGTGCCAAGAACGTCACCGTCCAGAATCTTCGCGTGATCAAGGTAGATGTCGAGAATCAGCTGCTGCTGGTTCACGGCAGCGTTCCTGGTCCGCGTAGCGGAATTGTCACTGTCCAGAAGGCAGTGAAGGTCTAAGGTGATTTATGCAATTTGAATTGCTGAACCAAGAAAAGAAAAAAGTCGGCTCTGTAGAGCTCAGTGATGCTGTCTTTGGAACCACTGTGAATATTCCCCTGGTTCACCAGGTGATTAAAGCTCAGTTAGCGGGTCGTCGACAGGGAACTGCCAAGACTAAAACTAAATCCGAAATTCGTGGTGGTGGTCGCAAGCCATTTAAGCAGAAAGGTACTGGTAACGCTCGACAGGGCTCTATCCGGTCTCCGCTGCATGTTGGTGGTGGTCAGAGCTTTGGCCCACAGCCTCGTGATTACACTCAAGCCACACCTAAAGAGATGGTTCGCGGCGCTCTTCGTTCTGCATTGTCGGATCGGGTGAAGGCTTCTCGTTTCTTTGTTGTAGACGGTTTCGAATTAAAGGCAGCGAAGACAAAGGCTTTTAACGAAATGCTGACCAAGAAGTGGGATCTCAACAAAGTGCTGATCGTTGATGATTCGAACAAAAATTTAGAGCTTTCAGCTCGCAATATCCCAAATGTGAAGGTGCTGCGAACCGAAGGTCTCAACGTATACGATATCGTGCGCTATGACTGGGTGATTGTTACCCAGCGTGCAGCGAAGGCTATCGAAGCGCGTTTGGCGCCACAGGCCTGAGGAGGATTGAAACATGCGTAGTGTTTACGACGTAGTAAAGCGCCCGATCATCAGCGAGAAGTCGACCGCACAGGTTGAGTTGGCTCGCCGTTATGCTTTTGAAGTCGCCGTTGAGGCGAATAAAGCAGAGATTAAGGACGCTGTGCAGAAGATGTTCAATGTGAAGGTGCAAGATGTTCGCACCATGACAATGCACGGAAAAATGAAGCGGGTCGGTCGTTTCGAAGTGAAGCGCTCGAACTGGAAGAAAGCTCTGGTCACTCTCAAGGAAGGCCAGAAAATCGATTTCTTCCAAGCGGCCCAATAAGCGGAAAGTGTAGGAGATAGAAAATGGCTGTCAAAACATTCAAGCCGACAACCCCGTCGCTCCGTTACAAGACGGTTGCTGATTTCTCGGTGTTGACTCCGAAAAAGGATCAGCCCCGAAAACCTCGCAGCCTCGTGACTTCGCTCACCAAATCAGGTGGAAGAAACACAACGGGAAAAATGACCGTTCGTCATATTGGTGGTGGGCACAAAAGGAAGTATCGTTTGATCGATTTCGCTCGGGATAAGCGCGAAATTGCTTCTCGAGTAGCCTCGCTTGAGTACGATCCGAATCGTACCGCTTACATTGCGCTCCTGAACTATGCTGATGGAGAGAAGCGATATATTCTTGCGCCTCTGGGATTAAGCGTTGGTGATCAAGTGATTGCTAGCGATTCAGCGGACATCAAGCCGGCCAATAATTTACGTCTTGGCGCCATTCCCGTCGGTACGATCATTCATAATATTGAAGTCGAGCCGAACCGGGGAGGACGTTTAGCTCGTTCTGCTGGTAATTTCGCTCAGTTGATGGCGAAAGAAGGCGAATACTGCCAGGTCAAAATGCCTAGCGGAGAGATGCGCCTGATTCATTCCAATTGCCATGCTTCGATCGGACAACTTTCCAATCAGGAACACGAGAACATGAAGATTGGTAAAGCTGGTCGCGCTCGTTGGTTAGGCATTCGTCCTACCAATCGTGGTGTTTCTATGAACCCGATCGACCATCCTCACGGAGGTGGTGAAGGGAAGTCCTCCGGCGGCGGACATCCGCGCACTCCATGGGGCGTTCCAACCAAAGGTTACAAGACGCGAAATAACAAGCGTACAGACGCATTTATCGTGAAGCGTCGAAAATAAGGAGATGATCTGTGGCTCGTTCAATTAAAAAAGGCCCTTTCTGCGATGATTTCCTCCAGAAAAAGGTCGAAGAAGCAAAGAAGACTCAAGACCGTAAGGTCATCAAAACTTGGTCACGGCGTTCAACGGTATTGCCTGACTTTGTTGGGTTAACCTTCGCCGTTCATAACGGGAAGAAATTCATACCGGTATACGTGACGGAAAACATGGTGGGGCACAAGTTGGGCGAGTTCGCTCCTACTCGTACGTTCCATGGACATACTCCGGCAGACAAAAAGGCTGGAGCAGAAGCAGCAGCAGCTCCTGCTAAAGCGGCAGCAGCACCAGCGGCAGCTAAGCCTGCCGCTGCGAAGTGAGAAGGAAGGGCTGACTCATGGACGTAAAAGCAAAGGTGAGTTTTGTTCGGATCACCCCTCGCAAGATGGGTTTGCTGGCGGATGAGGTTCGTGGAAAAGGGGTAAACGAGGCGCTCAGCTACCTTCGTTTTTCACCCCGGAAGCGAACAGCAGGTGTGCTTAGCACTCTGTTGAAAAGCGCTGTCGCTAACGCGGACCAAAAAGGCCTGTCGGACCCCGATAAGCTTTTTGTGAAAACTATTTTGGTAGGGCAGGGGCCAACGCTAAAACGCTTTCGCCCGCGCGCTAAGGGTTCTGCATTTCGAATTAACAAGAAAACCAGCCACGTAGCGGTGGTTTTGGAACAGCGGTAATTAAGAAAGGGTTTTGAAATGGGTCAAAAAGTTAATCCAATCGGTTTCCGACTCGGGATCACCCGCACTTGGGACAGCCGTTGGTTCTCAAAGCGCGACTATTCTACGCTGCTCCACGAAGACATTAAGCTTCGCGAGTACATTAAGGAAAAGCTTTTCGGAGCAGGGATCGCTCGAATTGAAATTGAGCGCGCTGCGAACAAAGTGAAGATCAATGTTC
>JAGWZD010000098.1 GCA_018968995.1 Bdellovibrionales bacterium | reverse complement strand
AGAATGAAGTTGTAAGGCAGTCGGATCGAGGATCCGGCGTTAATGAGCGTCTTAGAAAACCCGCCATGGGTCTTGGGTCCGTCCTGGTCGGCCTCATAGGCCGCCCGGTTCTTAGTCAGATCGAGCTTGCCCAGGTTAAGGCCAACAGAACCATAGAGACTATTTCCTGTGCTCAGGTCGGTGCGATCAAAGCTATAAGTGGCGCCTACCGAGGACATAGACTTCTCGGAAATCGTCTCATTGTTGACATAATCCGACATTCTTTTTGCCGTTAGATCGACTGAAAGCGACTGGTTTAAGGCGCGAGAGCGCTGAATTGGGTATCGCAGGGTCAGCGTTATGTCGTCAGATTCGCCCCGTGCCTGGGTGTCCTCGTCGGAATCGACCCGATAGGTCACGTGGTTAGCGCTCAGGCCAAGGCGCCATCCGTAATCACCCACCGGAATCGAGCTCACCAGAGAATAAGATTCCTGGCCCTTTTTCTCTGAAGGTTTATAGGTGAATCCAAGCTGTTCGCCCTGCCCTAAGGCATTGTTAAACCGAACCTCTGCAGAGGAAACGTTCTGACCGGTAGACTTTGCCCCCATATTGTTGGCGCCAAGGCTGCCCTCAACTGGCTTGCCCTCGCTCGCAACCACCGCTGCCCGAACGGTGCCCTGTGTCAGGCCAGGCTCGAGGTCCACGGTGGCGGAAACGCCCGGAATTTCTTGAAGCATCAGCAGGCCCCGCTCCAGGCTGTCTTGCTGGATGGGCTCATCCCCGATGGCATTTTTTACAATCCGAGCAGCCCACTCGGTATTTAGCCGAAGGCCTTCCTTAGACTCAAATCGAACCGGTCGGTCGGGATCGAGGTCGCCCTCATAGACCATGACCTCGATTCGGCCGCCCGCAAAGGACTGTTGAGGGATCAGTGCGGTTGCGGCAACGTAGCCCCGGTCACGATAGTTTCGGGTGATTGATCCAACGGCCTTTTCCAGCTGGGCAAATGTGACATTTCTGCCAATCAGAGGGCCCATCCAGTCGTAGAGATCCGTTTTTGGAAACGCCCGGATACTACCCAAGAGCAAGACCTCGGTGATCAGGAGGGTTGGGTCGCTTGGCTGTGCCAACTTTGAGGCACTATCTGCCCCGCTTCCTAGTGGAGTTACCGGGTTAAGCGGGGTCGTCGGGTTAATTGACGCCCCGGGTATTTTTGCCAGAGCCTTAGCCGCTTCATCGGGGGTTGAAACCTGGGCTGGCTGTGGAGCCAATTCCCGAATCTCAAGCTTTGGGTCTTTCACAACCTCTACCTGAGCAGGCTCAGATGAATAGGTTTGCACCTGAGGTATGAATTCCTCCTTCGGCCCCTCCATCGCTTGCACCTTTATCTCAGGCCTGCTGGGTGCTGGCTCTGGATTTTCTGGCTTTGCGATCGGTTTGGAAATTTCTGCCTCTACTTTAGGCTTGGAAATTTCTGCCTCTACTTTAGGCTTGGAAATTTCTGCCGTTACCTTGGATTCAGGCTTAGGTTCGCGGTTTTTTTTTCAGCCGAAGACAGGGTCTCACCCTCAGTTGGGGTAGGCTTCCTTTTGGGCTTCGGATCCCAGAGCTTTCGTTCGGGAACCATCGCCGATACTTCGGGTGGAGTTGTTTTTGGCTTTGGCTCTTCTAGTGGCTCAAGACGGGCCGCGTTGGAAATTACTGCCGGTGCAGACTTATTGGCTGGCTCAGGCATTGGCGCTAGGGGAACCAGGGGGGTCTCTTCCTTAATCGCGACTTCTTTCTTGGTCTCAGGAGCCTTCCTAGCAGACGATTCGGCCGATGACTCCTGGCTCAACTGGCGAGCGCGGTCGGCCTTAGGTTTTTTGTTAGCGGGCGAGACCAAGGCGGCCTTGCGTTCGATAGCCGGCAGCTTTAGCGCCTCGACCACAGCCGGGTGGGCAGCGGGAACATCGGTAGCCGTCTCCCGGGAAATAGTCCACCAGTCGGCAAGCTCCTGGGTAAGCGTAATCTGCTTTAATGAGAAGATGACCTGTCCACCCGATTCCCATCGCTGGACAAAATCGATCACCATGCTCTGACCAGAAACGTCAACAAGGCGGAGGTCATGGACATCGACCTGAATTTTTTCCCGGCCGACGATCCTAGACTTTCTGAACTTCAGCCAGGTGGAGATGTTTGGGAAGAACTCGTTTGCAAAGTTCCTGCTGTAGTGACCAGCATAGCCCGCGAAGTCCTGAGCAGACCACTTGCTTGCCCATTCGGCAATTATTGCTGATGTTAAGGTCGAAAGCGCCTCCCTCTCGGCATCTGTAAGTGACAGTGCAGACTGGGCGGGCGAGAGCCGCTGAGCCGCCGGGATAGCCGGAGCACGTTTAACCGATGGGGCTGGGGGCGAAACCTCCGGAGCTGCGGCTGGGGCGCTCGAGCCCTTTGCAATCTGGGGAGCCTTTTCGAGAGGAGCTTTGGTAACAGGAGCCTTGGGCTCTGGCAGCGTGGCAACGGGCTGAGGGCTTTTATCCTGGGTTTTTGCCTGGGGCTCTGCCTTTGCATCCGCCGACTTTTTCTCTGGCTCAACAGCAGGCTTGCTTACCGCCGTCTCTGCCGGCTTATCTTTTTCCTGCTTGGAATCTTGGTCATCGGCACTCTTGGCCTGATCTTCCCGGGTTGGTTTCTTTAAAGCCTCAGGTACCGTCCCACGTGCCCAGGACTCTAACCCGTCGCGCTTAATGATCTCGGCCTGCTTGAGAACGTAGTTTTTTCCAGACGTCCACTGATTCTGAGCCACATCGGATCCACCAATGAAGTATCCGGCAATGCCGAGCGCACCAGCCGTAGCGAGCCAAACCACCCACTTAGCAACCAGGATTGGCTTTGCAGCTCCCGGTGGCGGCGTTGGAGCTTCCGCTGGACCTTCCTCGCGATCGACTTTTTTCTTGGGCACAACACGACCTTCAAATATTAGACATGTCCGTCTGAAGCAATGACCATGCCTGAAATAAAAATCTTATTTAAATCAATAACTTAAAAAATAAAAGCTCTCAAAAACTGGCATCTATTCCAAAAAATTTCGAATTTTGGGCTAAAGGGGTACGGATAAATTTGCCTAAAGCATTAACAGCGTAGAAAAAACGGCCGCCTGCTGGCACAGAAACTGCTTCAAGGTGACTAGGGATTCTTTTTAATGGAGCAAAGAAAGGGTACTTGGCCAGGTTTCAGGGTATGCGCCACAGGATTCACGCATTTATAAAGCCGGCAGCACTGGTTCTGCTTGCCGGCCATTTAGCCTTTGGTGCTGACGCGCCAAGGAACCTGCCTGCCCGAGAGCCCGTGAGAATGGCGGAACCGCCAAGTAAGCGCCCTGCCCCCATGCCTGAAAACGGAAATGAGAAATCAACCAAAAAAGATTCTGCAGAGAAAGAAAAAGTATCAAATAATCAAGAATTTAAAGAAGAAAAATCAAAACCACTTGAAGTTACGGTACGTGTAAATTCGCTCGATATCTCTGGGCATACGGTATTCACGACCTCAGAAATTCTGACGGCTGTACAGGAGAAAATAGGCTCAGAACTTACATTTTCCGAGCTAAACGGGATCGCCGAGGCCATTACCCGACTCTACCAGCGTGCAGGCTACCCATTTGCGCGGGCTATTCTTCCTCCCCAGACCCTATCGGCGGGCCGGTTAAAAATTGAAATCATTGAAGGTCGTTATGGCGAGGCGAAGGCTTTCGGCCCTGATGAGCGACTCGTGGGCGCTATCAATAAGTACCTCACAAAGATAAAGACGGGCGAGCTCATTCGATCGGCCGACCTCGAGCAGCTGACCGGTCTCTGGGATGAACTTCCGGGCATCGAGGTCTTGCCCTCAATGAAGCCTGGCGCATCGGCAGGCCTTGGTGACCTTGTGGCAGAGGTAAAAAAAGCCGAAAAGACGAAATTTTTTGAAGTGGCCGCCGATAACCACGGAAGTCGCTATACCGGCTATAACCGCGTCCGCTCGAATCTCTCTCTTTTAAGCCCATTGGCTATTGGCGACAAATTCGATGTTTCGGTTGCACACACAGACGAGAGCCTAACAACAGGAAATATCTCTTACGGTTTTCCCATAGGAATCAATGGCTTAAGGGTAGATCTCAACGCCGCTCGTTCAGACTACAGCATCGGCAAAGAGTACCAAGCCCTAAATATGGACGGCAAAGCCGATATTCTTGGCGCAAGCCTTGGGCTACCCCTCTTACGATCTAAGTCAGCCAATGCCTCTATATATATAGGCTACCAACACAAAGACCTTCGGGATCACATTAATGGATTCTTTAAAAATAAAGAGAGCCACCTGATTCCCCTGACCTTATCCCTAGACTTCCGAGACAGAATCACCAGCCCCTCTATTACATCCATTCGGGCGGGTTACTCCGTTGGGAAGATAACCCTTGATGAAAACGCTCGAATCGATGACACCATTCATAGCGAGGGCTACTTTAATAAGGCGACCCTTAGCCTGCTCCATCAGGCAAAAATTGCCAACGAAACAGAGTTCGTTGGACGTCTGGCAGCGCAGACCGCAAGCAGACGAAACCTAGATGCGTCCGAGGACTTCACCCTGGGAGGTCCGGCAGGTGTTCGGGCCTACCCGATCGGGGAAGCCACAGGGGATAAGGGATATACCGTACAACTACAGGTGAAGAAAACTTTTAGTGATTTTTCACCGTATGTGTTTTACGACACTGGACGTGTGGCAACAAACGTCCGTGGCGAGAGCGTGACCAAGAGTCGTTCCGGTGCAGGAGTGGGTATCGAATACAAAAACGGTCCATTGTTTTTGGATACCAGCTTTGGATGGCGATCCAACAGAGATGTGGCGCCTGAATCTGATCCGACCGACCGCAACCCGCGAGCATGGGTGACCTTTGGATACCGTTACTAATAGATAGGAGTTTTCGGACTTTCCAGAGAAGAACACAGGCTTAAATTTGAAACGAGTAAAACGAACCCTCCGATTTAGTCGGCTTTGGGCAAGTACGCTGTTTGCCTCGCTTTTGGGATTAGCTAACCCTGGGCACGTGCATTCGGCTGGACTTCCTATGGGCGGGCAGATCGTCAGTGGAACCGGGCAGATCGGAAGTGTCAATGCGCAGGCACTCACCGTAACGCAGTCAAGCCCGAAAATGATTGTGGACTGGGCCAGCTTTAATGTTGGAGCCGGAAGCACTGTCACGTTCGTACAACCCGGATCATCTTCAGTAGCCCTAAACCGAGTCACGGGACCAGACCCTTCTACCATAAAAGGTTCGATTCGAGCCAATGGTCAGGTATTCCTGGTAAACCCTAATGGGGTCTACTTTACCCCTGGTTCACAGATATCGGTCGGAGCACTCGTAGCCTCCACTCTGAAAATCTCCAATGAAGACTTCAACTCTGGTCGTTACCGATTTGAGGGAAACAGCACAGCACAATTAATAAACGAAGGTTCAATTACTGCGACAGGCGATGGAACAAATTCGGGGGCGGCGTACTTTATTGCCGCGCGAGTCATTAACCGTGGGTCGATAGATGCACCCCATGGAAAAGTAGGACTCGCCTCTGGCCGAAAGGTCATGCTCGATATTGGTGCACCGGTTCCACTCCAAATCGATGAGTCCGCGATAGATGGGCTAATCGAACAAAGCGGAATCATCAAGGCTGACGGTGGTCAAATTATGATCACATCAAAGGCCGCATCCGCCCTGCACGCTTCGGTCATTAACCAGACCGGAACACTTCAAGCGACATCGCTTGGCATTGGACAAAACGGAGAAATCATTTTGTCTGCCGGCGAGAATGGAACTGCCAATATATCTGGGACACTCAATGTAAGTAGTCCGGACAACAAGGCAGGTCGTGTTGAAGTCACTGCCCAGAAAATCACTATTAAAGATGGTGCCCGAATTGATGCTACCGGTCAGACCGGTGGAGGTACTGTTTTAATAGGGGGTGACTGGCAAGGCAGTGGTGCAACGCAGCAAGCCAAGACCGTTTCGGTCGAACCAAACGTTGAAATTGACGCAAGTGCAAAATCCTTGGGCGATGGCGGCAAGGTAGTGGTGTGGAGTGACATCCGCGATCCCGAATCCATTACCTCGGTTTCAGGCTCCCTGAAATCCGAGGGCGGATCAATCCAGGGTAACGGCGGCATGATCGAGACCTCGGGTCACGCGCTTCAGGTTGACGGTATTCGTATCTCCACCCAGGCTCCGAATGGAAAAACTGGGTTGTGGCTACTTGATCCATACAACATCGAGATCAGTAGCGGAGTTACAACTGGGACAACCGGAAGCTACACCGCGACTGCAGATAACTCGGTCGTGAATGTGGGCAACCTCGAGGCAGCTCTAGCCACGAGTAATGTCACCGTGTCCACGGGGAACTCAGGTTCACAAAACGGTGACATCACCGTGAGTAGCCCGATCAGTTTCTCATCCGGGCGCCTGCTCACCTTAGAGGCTGCCCGGAATGTCGTGCTCAACAACACCGTCACCCTAACCAATGGGAGTGACCTAACCATCGCTGCCGGCGGTGGCTTGAGCGGAGCAAGTGGGGTTTCGCTTGCATCGGACTCAGCCCTCATCGTTGACCAGGCTGGTGCCAGCACCTACTCGGGAGTTATTAGTGGGGCGGGTGGTGTCACAAAATCTGGCGCGGGAACGCTTACGCTAACTGGGTCGAGCACTTTCACGGGTGGGTTAACTGTTAACTCCGGTAACCTCATCGCAAACGGCGGGCAGCGGTCTTTGTCTCGAGTTTCTACAAACGCAGTCACCATCAGAAACGGTGGAACACTAACACTCGCATCCGACGATGTGTTTGGTATCCATAGCGATACTGATACGCTTAATCCAATCGAGGTTCAGGCAGGCGGAACACTCACAAACTCCGGGGCTAATAAGTTTAATAGACTTGGACCGTTAACACTCAGTGGCGGAACACTAACATCCACTAGTGGATACACTGGCTCATCCTACACAAACGGTGCATGGCTCCTTGTTGGTACTCTCAGTGTTACCGAGAACTCGTCGATATCTGGTATCGGTGGAATCTTCTCTGGTTACAACGGAGCAGGATTAACGATTAACGTAAGCACGGGTAAAAGTCTCACTGTAGTCCCACCAATATACGACGGCGTAGCAACGGGCTTTGGAAACTGGGCTACCAACTCTCCCCTTACAAAAAGTGGCGCAGGTACTCTCACCTTATCCGGGGCAAATACCTATACTGGAGCAACAACGGTTAACGCAGGAACACTCTCTATCGGAAGTGGCGGAACAACCGGCTCCGTCACGAGCACATCGATTGCTAATAGCAGCCTTGTTGAATTTAATCGTAGTAACGACCTCACCTATAGCGGAGTAATCAGTGGCGCTGGAGCGCTAACAAAACTCGGGGGCGGCACGTTAACGCTAACAGGAAATAATACTTACTCCGGCGTGACAACGATTAGCAATGGAACACTCGCTATCGGTGGCGGCGGAACCACAGGTTCTATCGCTAGTACATCAA
>JAGWZD010000097.1 GCA_018968995.1 Bdellovibrionales bacterium | reverse complement strand
TCAGGAATTGAGCGGGAAGCGTGATCGGCTCAGGAAATTTAAATCCAGGAAGGCGTTGGGGCATCCCGAGTTCCAAAAGAGGATTGGAGCCTTGTTCTTTCAGGGCTGATACAAAGGCCGAGTGCATCGCCTCAAGCAGCAGGGTCCAGGAGGTCATAGAGAGAGTTTACCGAATCCAATCATAATTAAAAGAAACGCTGATTCTCTCTTTTGAGGAATGATTCTGAGGCACCTCGTGTTTCAGCCAGCTCTCAAATAAAATGAGTTGTCCGGCCTGCGGTTGAAACTCCTGGAAGCGCTTATTTTCAATTTTGGCCTTCGCGGTGCGGGGAGGGGAGCCCATAAAAGCGGGGAGCCTGGGGTCCTCGATTTTAAAAGCACCCGAATCTTTCGGAATTTCCACGTAGTAGGTGCCACTGATCGCAGATAGGGGATGCAAGTGATACGAGTGCATGCAGTGCTGCCTCATGACATTCACCCAACAGGTAGTCATCTCCAGACGTCCCTCCATGAGATCCATGTCGAGTGCTTGGGCAAACTTTTTAGCTTCGCCGTCGATCCAGCGCTTGAGCTCTGCGAAATTGGAAGAGCGGTAAGGCATATCGGTGATCGACGCGTACGAGGTATAGCCCCCTTTGTAGTTCTTGCGGCACCACTTCACGCCCTGAGAGTCGATTTGTTCTAACATTCGAGCTTCACGTGCGAGCTTTCGGTTGAGCTGGCTCGAGACGCGAGCGGGAGCTTGGCTGATCCAAAGTTGGGTGGGAAAAAATTTCTGGATGCTCATGCTGAGGGACCCTTTTTTGGAAACCAAGGAACAAAAGCGCTGGTAGTGCGTTGATACTGCCGATAGGCTTCACCCTTGCGTGCCACTGAGCCTCTCTCGCTAAGCTTCACTCCGGTGACATTATAGAGAAAATGAAGCATGAGCAGCGGGCAATAAATCGTTGTCCATCCGCGAGGTTGTGCCAGAGCAAAGACGAAGTAGCCTAGCCAAATCACCCATTCGAAAAAATAATTGGGGTGTCGCGAGAATCTCCAAAGCCCCTCTTGGCAGATTTTTCCGCGGTTTTCAGGCCGAGCAACAAAGCGAGACAGTTGAAGGTCAGCAGTGCTTTCCCCCAGAAGCCCCAAAGTCCAGAGGGCCAGTCCGACACACTCCAAAATCTGAAATGTTGGCTCAGGATTCAGGCAGGCAAGCAGGAAAGGAAGCGTCAGTACCCAAAGTAGAACCGCCTGAATCTGAAAAAAACCAAACATATTCAGGTTAAAACGGTTGCCCCACTTTTCTCGGAATTCCGAGTAGCGGGCATCTTCTTTGGGGTGATGGCTGGCGATTCGTTTTAAGAGGTATCCGCCCAGGCGAAGGCTCCAAAAGCTGACCATGCCTGCGATGAGAAGCTTTCTTGGCATCCAGCCATGGCCAAGGAACACATAAAGCCAAGCCAGCGGCGTGAAGCCAGCGGACCAGACAATGTCGACGATTCCGGCATTTTGAATTCGGATGCTCAGAAGCCAAGTCATGAGCATGAAAAAGCTGGCAAGTGTGAGGGCAAGAAGCCATAAGCTGGTCATCATGCTGCAATGATACTGGTGTGCATTAGCTTTTGGTATAGGTTTGGGTCATGGCAATTCGAAAAGTGGCTCGTCTGGGTAATCCTGTTCTAAGAAAAAAAACCCGGACTCTCTCTCCGGATGAGATTCGTTCACCAGAGATTCAGCATCTCATTCAGGATCTTCGAGACACTCAAGCTGAATACGGCGGAATCGGGATTGCGGCTCCGCAGATCGAGGTGCCACTGCGTGTCGCAATCCTGGAGTTCAGTGAATCCAGTGCTCGCTATCCAGGAATGGGCGCGCACCCCCTGACAGTGTTTATCAACGCAAAAGTGACCGTGCTGGACTCTCACGAACAGTCTTTTTGGGAGGGCTGCCTTTCGGTTCCTGGGTTGAGGGGTAAAGTGTCACGGCCTCGAAAGATTCGGGTCGATTATTTAGACGAAAATGCCGAACCTTGTTCGATTACTGCTGAGGGTTTCTTAGCGACTGTTTTTCAGCATGAGCTCGATCATCTAGATGGAGTGCTCTTTATTGATCGGATAAAGACCGCTCCTGGAGCAACCGAGCTGGCTTTTACTGAGGAATACCAGCGGTTTCACGCTGGTTCTTCAAGCTTAGACGAATCTTAAGCGCAGCATTTTTTGAATTTTTTTCCGCTCCCGCACGGGCATGGATCATTTCGGCCCACTTTGGGCTCTTCGCGACGAATGGTTTCAGTCTTGGCGGGCTCGGCATCAAGGAATCGCCACTCGCCATTTTCTTTCTCAAAAAGACTGTGTTCGCGGTGGTCGTGAGTTTTTCCGTCGGCCTCGTATTGAACATGAAAGGTGACCGTACCCTGCTGGTCTGCCTCTTGACCGGCGCTGGTATCGAGAATCTTGAGTCCCAGCCATTTGGATTTTTTAGACCACTCTTCAATCCCAGGCCGGTCGACCTCTGCCACTGTCTTCGAGTGGTGAGTTCTGATGATGTAATCAATTTGTCCCAAAACAAAGGCCGTGTACCGCGAGCGCATGAGCTGCTCAGCAGTCTTAGCTTTAGCCTTTCCTTTGATCAGAGGGAGGCAACATTCGACGGTGTTGAGATTAGAGCCACAGGGACAGAGTTTCTCGGTCATGAGGCTTTTCTACCTGCGCTCTTGACCGAGCGCCAGAGGCTTGGTTTGAGTGGGGCATGAATTCATCGCCCGCACCTGCCCAGTCGACCAAGATTTTGAATGCCGCAGTGATTGTTTCTGCCTTGGGGTACTTTGTCGATATCTACGACTTAATCTTGTTTAGTATCGTTCGAATTCCGAGCCTCAAGGAGCTGGGCTTAGAGGGTCAGGAGCTTTTTGACCAAGGGGTTCGGCTACTGAATATGCAGATGCTGGGAATGCTCCTGGGGGGTGTCTTTTGGGGTGTTCTCGGAGATAAAAGAGGCCGCCTCTCGGTATTGTTTGGATCCATTCTCATGTACTCGCTGGCCAATATTGCCAATGGGTTGGTGCAAACGGTCGATCAGTACGCATGGCTGAGACTGATTGCCGGTATCGGGCTTGCCGGCGAGTTAGGCGCGGGCATCACCCTGGTGACCGAAGTGCTTCCTACTGAAAAACGAGGATACGGCACCACTCTGGTTGCCGTAGTGGGTATTTTTGGAGCCATTCTGGCAGCAAACGTAGGAGAGGTCTTTCACTGGCGAACCGCCTATTTTTTAGGCGGCGGATTAGGGATTGCCTTGTTGCTTCTGCGAGTGAGCGTGTTTGAGTCAGATCTTTTTTCAACGGTAAAAAAACAGGCCAAAAGTCGGGGTAATTTTCTTGCTCTTTTTTCCTCTACTGAGCGATTTCGCCGCTATCTTTCCTGCATTCTGATCGGAGTGCCCGTTTGGTTTGTGCTAGGCATTTTGGTGACGTTTGCCCCAGAATTTGCCTCAGCGCGTGGACTTTCTGAGCCGGTCTCAGCGGGTCGGGCTATTATGTTTACTTATATCGGAATGGCCTTGGGCGATCTCAGTAGCGGTCTTCTTTCTCAAGTGTTCAGAAGTCGCCGAAAAGTCGTGCTGGGGTTTATCCTGGTGACTCTAGCTTTTGTGGCCGCTTACCTGAGTTTCGAGTGGAAGAGTGCTTCTATGGTGTACGCACTCTGTCTCGGAATGGGAACCGGCATAGGCTATTGGGCTGTTTTTGTGACCATTGGTGCCGAGCAGTTTGGAACGAATCTTCGGGCAACGGTGACGACGAGTGTTCCGAATTTTGTTCGGGGCTCAGTGGTACCGCTGTCTTTGCTCTTTACTGCCTTAAAGCCTTCACTAGGGATGGTCTCGGCAGCTTGGGTCGTTGGAGTGCTGACGATAGTGGTATCGGTGTGGGCACTGAGTTCTTTAGAAGAAACCTTCTCTAAAGACCTCAACTATCTCGAAATGACCTAAAGGAGATTGTGTGTACGCAGAAGAGACACAAGGCGTTTTAATCATCGCGGAGCCCAAATTCTTGGAGCAGGAGTCGCGGCCAGAGGAATCGCTCTATGTGTTTGCGTATACGATCACGATTTCGAACCGTAGTTCTGAGACCGTACAACTTGTTTCTCGTCATTGGCTGATTACCGATGGGCTGGGCAGCACACGCGAAGTACGAGGAGAGGGCGTGATCGGCCAACAGCCCGTTATTCCACCAGGTGAGGCCTTTGAGTATTCGAGCTTTTCACCGATTGCCACGCCCACAGGAAATATGAGGGGCTCGTACACCATGAAATTGGTGTCGAGTGGACAAACGTTCAACGCGCGGATTCCTTTATTTTTCCTGCGTCAGCTTACCGAGACAGTGCACTAAGGCTTGAAATTTAAGGAAACTCAGTAGTTTTTAATAAGCTCTCGAGTCTTTAAGCCGAGACCTTTGGCGATCGCCTGAAGGGTTGAAAAGCGCGGATCACGCTTGCCGTTTTCAATGTCCGACAGGTTGCCTTTGCTAATAGCCATTTCGGTGGCTAGGGTCTCTAAAGAGATCCCTCGCTTCTGGCGTTCCTTTGCGATGTGTTTGCCTAAACTGATGATGTCTTTCGAGGAACTTTTCTTCTTAGCCATATACAAGTCTTGTAACTGAATTCTTTCAGTTTAGGGGGATTTTTTTAGCCTGAAATGGCTCTGGATGCTCAGCCTGAGAAGGTTTTTAGGGTTTCGTGATAGAAGCAAGAGTATGAGGTTGATTCGAGACCGAGCCATTATTTTGCGAGCAGTCCCGTTTGAGGACCGGCATCGGGTAGTGACGGCTTTAACCGAGTCCCATGGCCGGATCTCCGCCTTGGCACGAAACTGTGTCCAATCTCGAAGGTTTGGTGGGGCTCTCGAGCTTTTTACGGCCTCGGAATGGGATTTTTCACATCGCTCGGATGGGGCTGAGCTTTTTAGTCTTCAAGAGGCCAAAGCCGTGCGAACTCATGAGGGAATTCGCACTCAGTTTGGGCTCATGGCCATGGCTAGCCTGCTCAGTGAGCTGATGCTCCGAGTGGCGCCTGAGCGCGAGGCCTGTTTGGATTTGTTTAAATTGCACGCGAATGCACTGGCTGCTCTCGAAGAGATGCAAGATCGCGATTTGCCGCCTCTCTCGTTTTTAAACGGTTATATGGCCAAGCTTTTACAGTGGAGCGGAAATCAGCCCAGACTTCAGCAGTGTTTAGAGTGCTCTCGTACTCTCCAGTCGATTTGGGGGGAAGAGCGCCAGCGTTCCGCTCGCTTAACCGTCGTGGTTCAAGAGGCAGGATGGATTTGCGAAGAGTGCAGAAAAGCCAGTCTCATTCATATTAAGAGTCGTTCGGAGCATCAGGGTGTGGATATTTCTGAAGTGGGTGCCGATGCGATGGCCGATTTTTTTATGTCTCTGGTCACACCCATTCGCCAGGTGGCCTCTACGGCCCATGCGAGCTCTGAAAGTCATGCCGAGCTGTTTCAGGCTTTAGAGGCCTTGATGGTCTACCATGTTCCTGGCTTTGACCGGGTCCCTCTCAATAGTCTTAAGTTTCTTGGCTTAGAATCCAGTTGGCGACCTCCAGAAGGTCCTCGCCGATAAAATCGGCGAGCGCGCCGCTTGTTTTCTCAGTTTCCCGGCCATGTCCGGTTCGAACGAGTAAAGAGCCTCGGACCCCCGAGTTCTTTCCAGCCTCAAGATCTACGGGTTTATCTCCCACCATATAAGAGTGGGCGAGATCAATTCGAAGCCTTTTGGCGGCATCGAGTAAAAGGTGAGGTTTCGGTTTGCGACACGGGCATTGATCTTCAGGACGGTGAATGCAGAGCGAATAGTCATCAATTTGTACGCCCCATTTACTGAGGAGCTCGTCCATTCGGCGGTGAATCTCTGGTAGCTCTTCTGGAGAAATGATTCCTCGTCCTACTCCCGATTGATTGGAGACCACCACAAGTTCAAACCCCGCCCGTTTGAGCTTCTGGAGCGCTTCGCCCACTCCGCCTAAGAGCTTCATTTTATCTCGGTGATCCAGGTAGCCTGGATCTTCGTTAATCGTTCCATCTCGATCCAGAAAGACCGCTTTCTTGGGCTGAGATTGTTTTTGTGTCCATTGCCAGGCTGTTTCGACTATCGAATCAATCGAGTGAGCGATCTGAAACCCGAGTTCTTTTTTAGCTAAAGCCGAATTGGCCACCAAAGTGGGGGGGTCCCCTGGGCGTCGCGACTTTTCGTTGATCGTCGCTTTCCGACCGGTAACGCGTTCACAAGCAGCGATCACCTCTTTGACACTAAAACCTGTTTCCGATCCAAGATTAAAAGAGTCTTTTCTTGGAGGCTCACCTGAGAGTTTCGAACGGTGAGCGCGAAGCATCGCCGCTTCGTGCGCCTGCGCGAGGTCGTTGACATGGATGTAGTCGCGGATGCAGGTGCCATCGCGGGTAGGGTAATCGGTTCCAAAAATGGCGACACTCGAGCCTTGATGGATCGCTTGAAGCACGTTTGGAATGAGGTGGGTTTCAGGATCATGAAGCTCACCCGTTCTGAGCTTGGGGTCTGCTCCGGCCGCATTAAAGTACCTAAGACAGACCGAACGGATGGGGGTCCTCGGGTGAGATGCGAGTGACTCTAAAAGCCGTTCGACGGCCAGTTTGGTGTCACCATAGGGATTGATGGGTTGGCAGTTCAGGTTCTCATGGATCGAGCCGCCGTTTGGCCCGGGGTCGCCGAAAATAGCGCAGGTGGAGGAAAAAATAAAAACCGGTCGTTTTGATTCGGGTAGCTCTTGCAGTACCTCTAAAAGGCGACGGGTTTGCTCGACGTTGTTTTCAAAGTAAAGTTGAGGGTTTGCCACGCTCTCCGCGACTAGGGCTTTGGCGGCAAAATGCATCACACAATCAAAGGGTTGCTGGTTGAACAGCCTGCGGACAGCTGCCTGATCGCCGAGATCGCAGATCGTTAGGCCCTCTCCAGAAACGCTCATCAGGTGTCCAGTGGACAGATTATCCAGAACCCAGACGCGGTGGCCTCGGTCCAAAAGCCACAGGGCGGTGGTGCTGCCCACGTATCCCGCACCTCCAGTCACCAGAACTCGGAGTTTCATGTTAAGAGAGGAAACCATGAGTCGTCAGTTTAGCATTAAACAGTATCTTTTTCCTTACCGGTTCTGGATTCTTTCTAGTGCACTTTTGGCCATTCCCCTGGCGGCTCTTCGGGCTTCTCCGGTTCCTTTGATCAAGTATCTGGTCGATGACCTCCTGGTAAACCGGGATCGAAACAAGCTCCTTTTGTTTCCGCTTCTATTTTTGGCGCTTTATCTAGTGAATTTTTTTGTGAGGTTTTTCCATTACTATTTGCTCAGAAAAGTCATTGCTCGAGTAAATCAGCAAATTAAGAATGACCTTTTCGAGCACTTGATGGGGCTTTCGGCCGATTACTATACAGCTCAAAGCTCTGGTGCTTTGGTGTCTCGTGCGGGTCAAGATCCCAATTTAATTGACCAGGGACTGGCAACGATTAACGTTCTGGTGCGAGAGCCGCTCACTTTTCTGGCCTTATTCCTT
>JAGWZD010000096.1 GCA_018968995.1 Bdellovibrionales bacterium | reverse complement strand
GGTAATACACTGCGGATTCGCTCACGAACTTCTTCGACCGTAGTGCCAGCACCAAGGTCCGTCACTTTTTCGAAGGCCGACCTGACTGCCGTTCGAAGCGATGACCAGAAGGAGAGTTTGAGATCATTGGGTACGCTGATCAAGACCTGGGGATAGAGTTTGATCCGAGCGTAGGTTTTGGCAGGGTAGCCGCCGTCAAAAATTCTGGTTTTTCTAAATTCGCGCGCCGACTCGACTCGCTCGCGGGCGTATTCATCGTCTATCAGCGTGAGAAGTAAGAGGGTGAGTTCGGGACTATAATCAAACTCTCGAACAAAGGCGTTCCTGCCGCCGTAAAGCGATGAATCTTTTTTTAAATCCTGCTGCTGAATAGCGGATACTCCCGATAAAAGGGCATGAGCATAACAGGTTCCGTCTTCGCCCTGGGAGTGGCTCATCGGAAAACGATGATTGAGGTCAATCGGGTAAGGGCGCCGCTGGTACACCAGGGTCTGCACGCAGGCCTGGCCCTCTGGGGTTCGGGCCCAGGCTTGCTGCGGAAGCTGTGCCGACGCTGCCACCAAGAGCATCAAAACTCTCAAGATTCGAGAAGAAATCATCGCTTGCCGTCGTACCACAGCGGTTGGCAGTTGTTGACTAATTTAGTATACTATTGAAATTTCTGGGGTTTCTTTCGGTGGGCCGTAAAGAGAGGCGAGGGTCCGGCGGTCCTCAGCAGAGAGGTGAGTTTGTCTTCCGATAATATGAATCATGGATTCGAACCCTGGTCGGGGCACAAGGGTATCCAAACCGTTTTTGGATCCGGCCTTTCTGGAGTAATGCATGATCGAAAAAAAATCATAAGGGGTGGGCTGTTCAGTATCTTGCTTTGCAAAATTTAGCTTCAGACCGAATCCTAAAAAAGGATCGGAAACATTTTCGCTGCGAATTTCAATGTACTCATCACGATCCATTCGCTGATGTTCATGGGTGAGTCCAAAGGCGTGCCCAATTTCATGTAGGATTGTCGCGTAGTCCTCACAACCTGGTCCAAGATTCATGCGTCGTCGCATGAAGAGAAAATAACGTTCACTACCCAGCATCGACCAGCAGCCTGAAGAAATCCCGAAGTAGGATCGGCCCACAACAAGTTCTGCACCTTTGTATTTTCCCTCTTGGCAACGTACCGCGGCAGCACTGGCCCACTCTGCGCAGGCCTTCATGAAAGTCTCGCGTATTTCAGGTTCAACACTCGGCAGAAACCGGATCGGAAGTACGCCATCGCGCCAAAGAACTACCTTTTTAGGCTTGGCGCCAAGTTCACTGTTTTTATCAAAATAGTGCGAATCAATCAGCTGATCATCCACTTGAACAAATGAAGGGGTAGCTGCCCACGCTGCCGAGGGTATCCAAATAGCGAAGATGAGGATGGATTGCCTGATTTTCACTGAGAAAAAAGTAGTCGCTTCAGGAAAGGGTGTCCACAGTCAAATTTTTAGAAGGCGCTCTGATTCAGTGATACCTCTAGTAAGGGGAGTGGAATCATGAATCTCAAGGCCACATGGCAGGATGTTCAAATTACAGATCCAAAAATCCTTTATGCGTTGGCGGAGAGGCACGCTCTTCATCCTTCTGCGGTGCAGGACTGTCTCGATCCGGCTCATTATCCAAAAATCGAGCGATTCGGAGATACGGCTTTTCTGATTCTACGGTACTGCGATCCAGAGGCGAGCGCAGAGAGTGATACCCTGTTATCGCTGACGCGCAAGATGGCCTTCTTTTTTAAAGATAAGTTTCTCCTTACGGTTCATCGTGGAGAGGCGGCCTTCTTGAAAGGGATCTCGGGCTCAGATGCCTCAATCACCCCACTTCTCGGCATTCTGAAGGGATGTCTAGATAGCTATAAGCCGCTGCTGGATTCTGTAGAAAAAGAAGTGGAAGAAATTGAGCGAAATATCTTCTCTAGAAAGTTGACTCGGCAAGAGATCTTAAGAATTCATCGAAATCGGTCAAAACTTTCGGTTTTGAAGCGCCTCATGATGCACACCACGATGGTCATGCAGAATACGTCGAATTTAATTCCAGACGTTCAGGGGCCCTGGATTCAAGACTTGAAGGAAACCTCTGAAGCGTATTTCAGAATTGCGGATGAGATGATGGAAGATGTTCAGAATTTACTCGAGCTTCAGATCTCGTTAGCGGCTCAGAGGACGAATGAAGTAATGCGTTTTTTGACTGTCGTTTCACTTTTTTTTCTACCTCTGACTTTTATTGTGGGGGTCTACGGAATGAATTTTAGGTCGATGCCTGAACTCAGTTCCGATTGGGGTTACCCCGGGGTGTGGCTCTTGATGATTCTAGTCAGTGTCGGTATTTATCGGTGGGTTCGGCGAAGTGGTTGGCTATCACCAGAGTAGCTAACGCCTCCAATAGGTCCTATTAAGTGTTTTATATCAACAAGTTAGGATCTTTCCGAACGAAAGATTGACTCGCTGCGTTATCGCCTGTAGAACGAGCGCGCTTCTTGTGGAGGATTTCATGAGTCTCGCGTTTCGGTTTTTGATTCTCGGTGTGGCCCAAGTGATGTTGTTGTCCATGGGAGCCGCGGAAGCCGCTCCGGGCATGGGGGCGCGATGGGAAAGGCCCAATGGGGCAAACGTGGAGTGGAGTGACTTCGCATTTAATGAGATCCGCCGCCAAGGGGATGTGCTGACCCAGTCTGCCCCTCAGGACATCAACGAGTTCTGTCCCATCTACCCGTCGCTTCGCGATGATGAGAAGCGAGAGTTTTGGGTTTATTTCATTTCAACCATTGCTGAGCTCGAAAGCTCGCATCGGCCGGCTCTTTTTTATCAAGAGTCTTTTCGGGATTCCTCGGGACAGTTGGTGGTGAGCCGCGGACTGCTGCAGATGTCGCTTCAAAGTGCCAACGCTTACGGATGTGGATTTAAAACATCCGCTGACCTTCATGACCCATTTCAGAATTTAAGTTGCGGCATAAAGATTCTCAGTCGTTGGATCGGCCGCGACGGTCGGATTACTGGTCAAGGATCAAAAGGATGGATGGGCGGTGGGCGCTACTGGTCGGTTCTGCGAACTGAAAAGAAGCTGAGTCAGATCCAGGGCTGGACTAATTCCTACTGTTTAAAGCGCTCGCAGTAGGGTGGCCACGATCTACTCAGAAGTAGAGTTCGAATTAGCGGCTCAGCCTTCGGAGAAAGCCCTCAACCACTGCAAGCGCGTAGGGTCCAGCGACTGTTTTCAGAAAGCGAGGAAAGTCGGCTACGGCTGTCTCGTCTGCTGAGTCCGAGATGGTTCGAACAATGGAGAAGGGAATTCCGTACTCGTGGCAAACTTGTGCGACCGCAGCTCCCTCCATTTCTACACAAAGAGTCTCAGGAAGAAGTCTTCTCAAGTCCTCTACGGCATCGGCGCAAGAGAAAAATCGATCCCCCGTAGCAATCAGCCCCGAGTGCACAGAATGGCATTTCGTTTCAGCAATGGCCCGTGCAGAGTGAAATAAAGCCTCATTCATAAGGACGTCGGTGATGAATCGTTGAACGCCTAGAAGCGGCACCTCATGACGTGGAAAAAGCGGTGAGGCATCCAGGTCATGCTGAATCAGCTCGGTGCCGATGACGATATCTCCTCGGCGAACACCGTGTCCAACCCCTCCAGCTAGACCGGTGAATAGCACACGATCCACTTTGAAACGATCGACGAGTTGGGTCGCTGTAGATGCGGCAGCAACTTTTCCGATTCGTGAGTACGCCAGGACGCACTCTGTACCGTGCAGTGTTCCTAAATGGTAGGTTCGTAAGCCGATCTCGGTCTGATGGCTTTGTTCAAGCGCTCCCAGGATCGAGGCGATCTCTTCGCGCATGGCTGCAAGTATTCCCAGTTTCATCTTGATCTCGTTTTATGAAGGATCTGACTTCATGGAAATAGAATTCGGTTTAAAAAGACGACGAGACCCTCAAAGCTTAACGCTTTGAGGGTCCGAAGCATAAAAACATTCAATACCAAATAGACACGAAGCTCGTCCCTATCGAGCGCTATTTCCTCGGGCTACAGAAGTATTTTGAGCCACTCGACCTTCGGAGGAGCCAGTCGGGTTCATCTTGCGATACGAATATCGAGCATCAGACTCTGATGAATTCGTATTTCCAGAAGGCTTTACATCAGAAAAGAGCTCGTCTATCGACTGAGCCGCTTGTTCGATCGAGGCCGGTGCTCGGTCCGTGGAGAGTGCATTGAGAGGATCCTTGCCGGCGAGGTACTGATTACAGTTTGCGTCTAAGTGTGATTTATGACTTCCCCCCCCCGGAAGACTTGGCCACTTCTTATTCAGCAGTCGGTTCGCAGTCTTCCAGTCTTGTCTTTCTGCAGCTTCAGCCCCTTTCTTAAGCGCTGGAGACTTCTTAATATACTGGATCACCGCGCGAGTCTGTTGCGCTAAAGTATACTGGCCCTTGTTTTGACCATTGTTAAGTGCCGACGCGACTTCGGGTTCTAAGCCTAGATTTTGCGCATCGTTGACATCGTTTTGATTACACTGGAAATAACCGTAGTCGCCAGCGATCTTCATGGCTTCTTTTTCCGAAACTCCTTTGGCAACCAGCACTCTTACATTGCGATTGTTACTGGCACGATTATTCAGGTCATGGCTGGCTTCCTTTTTATTGAAGCCTGTCTCTCGGCACCCGAGGCTGAGGACAAAACGAGTGAGATTGTCATTCAAGTCGATCGAGTCACCCTGTTCGGTTTCGGCGCAAAAGGCGCCCTGAGATGAAAGAAGCACGACCGAAACAAGACTCAGAAAAGAAATTTTTTCACTCACACGTGTCAACACGCAGGACCTCCAGAAGTAATAAGAGTGACACCAACGTGCGACAACGGAGTCTCTACAGTCTCACTAGCCAGCAAGTTTGAAAAGATGTGTCCGAAATGACCCGGGTTTCGTGAAAAATCGACCGAATTTACGCTGTTTTTTTGTAAACTGAATCATACGGAAGGGGCGAGTTTTTCAATGAGTCAAAGAGTGTGTTTTCTTTGGATGATAGTCGCAGGTCTTTGCTCCATGGGGACAGTACAGGCGGAGGATGAGGATGCTCATGCTCAGAGTGTCTGTCCGAATTCGTCTGTCCTCGAACTAGGAAGCTGTATCCAACAAGAAAAACCAAAAGCCAAACCGGTAGATCCGTGCCTGAGACTCGTTGAGCGAATTGAACAAAGCTTTGAGGATGAAGACTCTGTAAGGCAAGAAGACTTAGTCGTCCGTCGTGATACTGCTGCCGGCGCAGAACGAAAACAACGTCACTCCGAATTGACGGAGATGAAGATCGAGAGTATTGAAACTCTACGCCATCAGTTAATCGAGGAGGCTCACAACCGTCGGTGTAAGCTTCCGGATCTCCTAACCCTCAAGACCAACGCTAGCCGGGACCCTCGGCGGCGTTAAAGGCTTCCGGTTTCGACTTCGGAAAGCCTCTTCAGGGCGTCTTCGGCTGCCTCGGGGCAAGCTTCGATGAGGTACCGCTCTTTGCCTCCGAACCAAAACGTCGAGCTCTTTCCAGAGCTAGAAACTAGGAGTACAGGCTTTCCATCCTGATTTAAAGCTCGTGCGCGAAAATCTGCCTGGCATTTCCAACCAAACAACCACGAGTCTTTCACGTCCACAGTCATGCCCATGGACACTGCAACAGCCTTCTTATTTCCACCTAGAGTCTTCAAGGCAATCTGCTTGTAATACTTGCCCTGCAAAAACGTTCCTTGCATATGAAAGGGCTCTTCTACGGTGTCTGGGTGTAGCCAGTCTCCATCCGAGAGAAAACCACCGCTATTTTCCATGTTATTGGTTCTTGATGATTTCACGACGCCCTGAATTTCGGCGGCCTTTCGAGCCGCGGTCTTGTCAAAATACAGGCTCAAGTTGTGATGATTAAAGATGGGCTTGATCCGTGCGAATGATTTTTCACCTGATTTTTGCAGGGCACTACTTTGGCCCGCGGCAGCAGTGATCACTCCTCGGAGTGCCTCTTGCCAAGACTGCCCACGCTTCAAGGAATAGAGATCTACAAAAGAGTAATGAACCACTAGGCCCGGAACAGGCTCTTCAGGATTCCACTGATCATCTTTTTCAACAAAAGTGGTGGCACACGAGGTGAGGAAGAGCGCAGGCACTAGGGCCCAGAGTTTTTTCATGAATCCTCCATTGATTCGGTTGGAATAGCCTACACTGTGCTTTAGGCCGGGGCAACCCTCAGTCGGAATACAAGTCTGGATCGCTTGCATGACACGGCGCTATGCGATTTAATCTCATTTACGAGGTAAGCTCACGTATGGATGTCATTTTGATTGCTGTTCTTGTTTTTGGGGGAGTTTTAGTCTTCTGGAGTGTGAGTGTTTACAACGCTCTGGTTGGGCTGAAAAATCAGGTATCGAGGTCCTGGGCCAATATCGACGTGATCCTGAAACAGCGATTCGATGAGATCCCTCAGATCGTGCAGGTCTTGGAGCAGTACGTGCAGTATGAGCGGGGAACCATTGATCGATTGGTCGAGGCTCGAAAGCATTATGCTACAGCTCAAGGGGTTGACCAAAAAATTCATGCCTCTCAAGAGATGAGTCAGGCGCTACGGGGAGTTTTCGCCATCGGTGAGGCCTATCCCGAGCTTCGGTCGGATCAGAACTTTGTGCAGCTGCAGACTCGGATTTCAGAGCTCGAGAACTCGCTGGCCGATCGAAGAGAGCATTTCAATGAGTCCGTCACTAACTTTAATACTCGAATTGCAATGATCCCGGACGTTTTTTTTGCGGGTATTTTGGGTTACAGCGCGCTTTCACTTTTTCAGGTCTCTGCAGCTGAAAAAGTTACCCCGAGTCTCAAGCTAAATCTCCCGAAGTAGTCTATGTGGAGTTCTGATGAAGGTGAGATCATACTGAAGTTCTCGGGAGCGGCTATTTTTTTTGGAGGCGCGTTCGTTTACAGCGGCCTCAAAAGGTATTTTCGTGCTCGTCAAAGCGTCGATCAGTCCACCTCTAAAATTGCCACAGCGGCTCAGGGGTTTGTGGAGCTTCAAGGGCATGCTTGGCCGAACTCGAATAAAGTTCTAGACGGTTTGAATGGGCAGCGTTGTGTGTATCTTCACCTGAAATTAGAGAAACAGGTGAACAGAGGAAAAAGTAGAAAATGGGAGATCGTGGGGCAATTTGAACAGCCCGATCGATTTTATCTTGTGGATGGCACGGGCTGTGTTCTTGTGCGAGCCAAGGACTTTGAAAAAGAATTTCGCTCTGAGACAAGCTCCTGGTCCTCTTTGAGTTTGGATGCAAGGAAGAGGGTTTTATCTCTTCTAAATTTTACCGAAAAAGATGGTTCGGGCTTTTGGAGTTTTACAGGGTTCTCGTCTACACCGGGCTTGCGACTGGGATTGTTCGGTCCTTCCTATCGTGTCACGCAGCAGTATCTGGTTTTGGGAAATCCAGTTCTGGCGCATGGTCGGCTGACCCTAAAAAGTGAGTCCTCGAACTCGGTCTATGATAAAGCGATGGGTCGATTTTTTGTGGAATTAAAAAATCAAGGAAAGCTGCGCAAAAATTTTGACTTAAATCTCGATGGAGAAGTGTCAGAGGTGG
>JAGWZD010000095.1 GCA_018968995.1 Bdellovibrionales bacterium | reverse complement strand
GATGATGCGAACGTTGGGAAGTTCAATGCGCTGTTGAGAGAGATGTCGGCTAAGAGCCAGTTTATTCTCATCACGCACAACAAGAAAACCATGGAGCTCAACGACACACTCTACGGCGTTACCATGGAAGAGCCTGGCGTTTCCAAGATGGTTTCTGTTCGGATGAACTAATGAGCAAGAACGCAACCGCAATGGAGCCGATTCGGTTTTCCACTGTCGTGCTCGTCTTGCTCGGGTTTCCTGGTTTTTTTTTCAACGCTAGCGCCGCACCGAAAAAATCTCTGCCCAAACAGCTTCCACCACTTCTAGCCGAAGTGGAGGATCACTACACAAAGTCAGGGACCCTTGCAGCTCAGTTTGATCAAGAGGATGCTTCAGCGGCCTTCGCTGAAAAGAAGTCCAGTAAAGGTTCGCTCGCCTGGAAAACTCCAAACCTGATCCGCTGGGAAACTAGAACTCCTGATCAGAGCCTACTGGTCAGCAATGGAAAGACGGTGTGGATGTACACTCCGCCCTTTGATGAGTCAGAAAATGGCCAAGTCATCATTCGTCCAGCTTCACAAGTGAAGAGCCGAATTTTGGATGCCCTTTTGGCGGGGCGCTTTTCTGCAGCATTAAAACAAGGCCTTCGTATTGAATCTCTTGGCGCAAGAAGTTTTGCCCTCCAGCCTGCGCCGGGCACGGTTGGCGATCTAAAGATTGCGCGAGTGGAAATAGCCGAAAAAGAACCCCTTATTGAGAAGGTTGGCTTAGAGTATCAAAACGGAAATCAGTCGAGCATCCGTCTCTCTAAAATCGAGATGGGAAAAGCACTAGCCTCTTCGTTGTTTGAATTCAAAATTCCTCCGCGCACCGATGTTGTGAAGGATTAAGCGCCCCCGTTGGCGTATAAGTGTCTGAAATAATGGATAAAATGGATCGACTTGCGTTTAGTTGACCTATTTTATAAGGATTCGGGCCATTATGCCCTCCTTTGACATCTCTTCCGAAGTAAATTGGCAAGAAGTGGATAACGCCATCAATCAGGCCACCAAAGAGCTGGGGCAACGTTTTGATTTCAAGGGCGTAAAGTCGGAGATCAAACTCGATCAAAAGGCCAAGACCATCACCTTGTGGTGCTCTGAAGAAGGAAAGCTAGAGGCTGTAAACGACATCTTACAGAGCAAGCTCGTGAAGCGAGGTATCTCGCTGTTATCTCTAGAGTACAAAGACGTCGAAAATGCGTTTGGACAGAGCTCTAGGCAAACCATCGTCGTACAAGCTGGAATCTCAAAAGAGAAGGCCAAAGAGATCATTGCAGCCCTTAAGGAAACAAAGATTAAAGTGAACGCGCAAATTCAAGACGAGCAGGTACGGGTATCAGGTAAGAATCGCGACGATCTTCAATCGGCAATCGCGCAATTAAAGAGCCAACAAGATCAGTTAAAAGTACCCATGCAGTTCGGAAACTTTAGGGACTAAGTCCAAAAAAAGGTCAAACCATGAGCAATCAAACCCAGAATAAAAACAGCGTCTACTTCGTCAGCTTGGGATGCCCAAAAAACCTCGTGGACTCTCAGGTCATGCTGGGTCTTCTCGAAAAAGATCGCTACCAAGTCGTACAAGAGCCCGAGCAGGCTGAAGTGATTATCGTCAACACCTGCTCATTCATTCAGGCCTCAAAAGAGGAATCCATTGAGACGATCCTAGAGATGGCTCAACAGAAACAAGACGGCCAATGCAAAGTCTTAGTGGCTTCAGGCTGTCTTCCACAGCGTTACTCGAAAGAGCTCGAGCGAGAAATGCCAGAGGTCGATCTCTTTATTGGCACCGGCCAATACCATCGCATCACAGAGCTATTGAAAGAGAGCGAAAAGGCTCGCGAACTGGGTGCTCCACTTCCCAAGCGCTCCTACATCGATCAACCAGCTTTCATTCACACTGAGAAAGACCCTAGGATTCATACAGGCCCTCTCTACACGGCCTACCTGAAGCTCTCTGAGGGATGTAATCGCCGATGCGCTTTCTGCATCATTCCAAAGCTCCGCGGCAATGTGCGTTCGAGAACCGTTGCCTCTCTTGTGGAGGAAGCCCGCCAGCTGGCAGCTCGTGGGGTACGAGAGCTGAATCTTGTGGCCCAGGACCTCACCGAATACGGAATGGAATGGAAGTACAAAGAGCGACTAGAAACGCTGCTTCCGGAACTTGTCAAAGTAGAAGGAATCGACTGGATCCGACTTCACTATGTCTACCCAGATCAGTTCTCTGATGAGCTCGTAGAGATCATTGCTCGCGAGCCAAAAATCGTAAAATACTTAGATATGCCCATTCAGCACACCAACGACCGTGTGTTGAAGTCGATGAATCGGCGCCTCACAAAAGAAAAACTTTTTGACTTAGTCAGCAAGCTTCGCTCGAAGATCCCAGGTGTGGTTTTCCGAACTTCAATCATTGTGGGATTCCCGGGAGAAACCGAGGAAGAGTTCCAGGAGCTTTGCAAAGACATCGAGACTCTCAATCTCGACCACGTGGGTGTGTTTCGCTATTCCAAAGAAGAAGGCACCAAGGCAGCTGAGATGGATGATCAGATTCACGCCAACGTCAAGCGACGCCGCGCGAAGAAACTTACTGAGATTCTGCAGATCCAGTCTCTGAAAAGAAATGAGCGCTACCTGGGGCAGCGGGTCCCACTGCTTGTGGAAGGAGTAAGCGAAGAGAGCGAACTCTTTTTACAAGGTCGCATGCCAACGCAGGCGCAAGAGATTGATGGTCATGTCTTGATTAATGACCTTGGAGACCTAGAAGAAGAACTTACAGAATCCCCCCTGCGCCCGGGAGACCTCATCGAAGTAGAGATTACCGAGGCAATGCCTCATGATCTTGTGGGTAAGGTCACACGGGTACTAAAAAGAGCCTCACGGGATTTATCAGAGTCAACACAGGCTCCTGGTCTCGCCACGCTACCGAAAGAATTTAACCCCGCTAATGAATGGCGCGGTACTCACTAAGACTGAGACTGATATGGAATGGCTGATTAGTCCTGAGCAGTTAAAAAAAGAACTCTCCCAGGTCGTGCTCGTGGACGTGCGCGAGCCCGAGGAATACGAAGAATCGCGTATCGAGGGCTGCAAACTCATCCCGCTGGGCGAAATCTCCTCGCGCGCTCTCCGCGAACTTAATCCTGATGATGATATCGTCCTTTACTGCGCGCATGGCGTTCGAAGCCTGCACGCACTGATGGCCCTGAGACAGCTGGGCTTCGAAAAACTACGCTCGCTGGACGGGGGAATCTGCGCATGGCAGGAGCAGGGTTACTAAATCCTGATCTACACAGCCAACTCCAAGCCGCAGCCCGAAGTGAAGGTTTTCTTGAGGCTGCCGGTGTGGATATCTCTAAGGCCTGGACCGACTACCAAGAACACTTCAGGAAATTCGAGGACTGGATTGGCCGAGGAAACGCCGGAGAGATGCACTATCTTGTTCGGGGCCAAGACCGCCGTCGAGATCCAAAACTCGTTTTCTCTGAAGCTCAATCCGTATTTTGTGTTCTTCTTCCCTACAGAAAACTACCCGCTGGGCAAACTGATCCAAGTAAAGGGCCACGATACGCGCGCTATCTTGACGGTGAAGATTATCACGAACGTGTATCGGCTAAGCTTGAGACCGCACTAAAAAAGGTCGCCCAGCAAAATCCTCAAGTGCCGCTTCGATGGAAAGTCTGCGTCGATACCAGTGCTGTTCTCGAGCGTAGCTGGGCAGCGCTATCAGGATTGGGATGGATCGGAAAAAACACGCTTCTGATCCATCCTAAACATGGAAGCTATACTTTTATCGGCGTTGTCCTACTGAATCAGGAACTGGGACAGTCGCCACGCTCTCTCCCCGATTATTGTGGAAACTGCTCGCGATGTCTTCATTCATGCCCAACTCAGGCACTTGAACAGTCTCGCTCTCTGAACTCTAGAAAGTGCATCTCCTATTGGACTCTCGAAAAGCGCGGTGAGCTTACTCTTTCGGATGAAGATCAAGCCGCTATGGGGACATGGGTCGCTGGGTGTGATCTGTGTCAGGAGGCGTGTCCATTTAATACTAAACCCGTTCGCGCCTCACTCGAAGGCGCCGTTCAATCTTTATCAGGGGCAATCACAACGGACTCGTGGGAGGCGCTCATGCTTGAAGACGAGAACCAATACCGAGACAGAGTCGCCCAATCTGCACTCTCACGAGTAAAGCCTGAAATGTTTAAAAGAAATCTGATGATCGCTAGAAAGAATGCCCCGCAAACTAAGAACTTCGGCGACGAATAAATGAGATAAATGTGGCAATAAAACCCAAACCCGCTGCAATCGAGAGCGTAAAATGAAGAGCAGTGGTTAAATCTCCGCTTACCGACTGCCTCCAATCAAACAACGACGTGGACATCCCTGTCCCAATCACCAAACCAAGATTTCGAAAGGTTGCGAGCAAAGCCGAAGCCACCCCTAGCTTCTCAGGAGGAACCGAATTCATAATCGCACTGTTATTCGGCGACTGAAAAAGACCGGTGGCTAGCCCCACCACGCAAAGAGCGGTCACTACTTGGATCGAGGAGCTCGCAGCAGAAATTCCCTCACCGAAGAATCCTCCGATCGCGAGTAACCCGATTGCTCCCACCAGCCCACCCGCAATGCTTAGACCGACGTTTCCGATTCGATCCGAGATTCTTCCACTCACTGGAGCCACGAAAAAAATAGTGAGCGGGATAGCTGTCATAATCAGCCCCGCTTCTGAGGGCGAGAGCAGAAGCTCCTGCTCGAGGTAAAATGGCATCAGAACGGACACCGCCGAATAGGACACAAAGGTCAAAAATCCTGCAAAATTGGGAAGCCAAAAGGCTCGAACTCTTAATAGACCGAGATCCATCAGCGGCCACTGAGCCTCTGATTCAACTCTCACGAAAACCAAAAATAAAAGGACTGCAAACAGGGCCATCAGCCAGCGCCACTGTGGAATCACATCAAGGAACTGTACCCAACTCACATGCGGCGGGTCTAAACTTGCCAGAAAAAACAGCAAAATTACCGCCTGAAGTATTGCCCCTAACCAATCAAAACGAAATTTCTCACTCTTGCGAAAACTGTCCTCAATGTTTCGGCCAGCAAGGTAAAGTCCAAAGATTGCGACAGGTATATTCACCAGGAAGATGCTCCGCCAGCCGATATGGGTGATCAAAAGCCCACCCAAACTAGGACCAGACACAAGCCCAGCACTCACCACCATGGACATCGTGCCCAGGGCCCCTCCCCGCTCATTGGCAGGAAAAGCCGCTGTAATTACCGCAGGTCCATTGGCCATCAGCAGGGCCGCACCGATCCCTTGAATCATCCTGAAAAAAATCAGGGTTGGAATACTTGGGGCTAATCCACACAAGAGTGATCCGATGGCAAAAACACTAAAACCTAGGATAAAGGTTCTTTTTCGGCCCAGCTGGTCAGAGATTCGCCCAGCCGGCAGAAGTAGACAGGAAATGGCCAGAAGGTAAACAACCACCACCCATTTCACCGAGGAGAGGCTCGTCCCGAACTCCTTAGTCAGAGTCGGCAGACCAATGTTTACAATGCTGGAATCCAGGGTGGCCATAAACGTGCCACACGCCACTGAGGCCAGCGCTCGCCATTTTCGGGACATTCGGAGGGATCATAGCCGACTGAGCCGAGAAACCGCTAGAGAAGAATCAACTAACCTAATCGATCGACTAGCCCATTTCTCCAATCTGGTGTTATGGTCCGTCGGGTATGAATTCATCTGATTTAAAAGCTCTAGCCAAAGATCTACGGGTTTCCATTATCGATATGATTACCGAGGCGAAGTCCGGCCATCCAGGCGGGAGCCTATCGGCAATCGACGTGCTCACTGCCCTCTGGTTCTCCGAAATGAAGGGGGTTCCCTCAGGAAGCCCAGATCAGGAGCGCGACCACTTTGTCCTGTCGAAAGGCCATGCTGTACCCGCCCTCTACGCTATCCTCGCCAAGAAAGGGTACATCCCTGAAAAGGAACTCAAGACCCTCCGGCAAACCGGAAGTCGCCTTCAAGGACATCCCGATCGAGTGAGACTGCCTATCGTGGAAGCCTCCACGGGAAGTCTCGGGCAAGGCCTATCAGTAGCCCAAGGGATGGCCATGGGATACAAAATGTCCGGCAGCAAGTCGCGGGTCTACTGCATGGTGGGCGACGGCGAAATTCAGGAAGGCCAGATTTGGGAAGCGGCTTTGTCGGCACCGAAATTCGGTCTCTCCAACCTCTGCGTCATTTTGGACAATAATGGTGGCCAGATTGATGGCCCTACTGATGAGGTTTTGTCCTTAAAACCGATTGCCGAGAAATGGCGCGCCTTTAATTGGGAAGTCCTTGAAATCAACGGTCATGAGTTTGATCAGATCCTCGGGGCCTTCAAAAAAGCTCGCGAGCTCGAGGCACAAGGCTCTAAGAAGCCCGTATTCATCATCGCCAACACGGTGAAGGGTAAAGGCGTCTCGTTTATGGAAAATAAAATCGAATGGCACGGCGCTGCTCCAAAAGCAGACGACGCGAAGCGTGCCGTTGAGGAGGTTCGTCGTGGCTAATCCTGCAAAGGCAACTCGTCAGTCCTTTGGTGAGGCTCTCGCGCGTCTAGGCGCTGAAAACAAAAACATCGTTGTGCTGGATGCCGATCTTTCGAAAAGCACCAAATCCGACCTTTTTGCCAAAAAATTTCCTGAGCGATTTTTTGAAATGGGCATTCAGGAAGCCAATATGATTGGGGCTGCCTCTGGCCTTGCTTTCACAGGAAAGCTTCCCTTTCTTTGTAGTTTTGGCGCCTTTATTACCGGTCGTTACGATACCATTCGATTAAGTGCAGTTTATTCGGCGGCAAATATTCGCCTCATCGGAACTCACGCAGGATTGGGAATCGGAGACGATGGTCACAGCCAGATGGGTCTTGAGGACATCGCTCTGACTCGCGTTCTGCCTACCATGGGCGTTTTTCAACCCATGGATGATGCTGAAACCCATGCCATCATGGACTATCTGGTTCGTGATTACACAGGACCTGCGTACTTACGCCTGACTCGACAGAACCTTCCTGATTACTCATCAACCGCTCAACCTTTTGTTCCTGGAAAACTGCGTGAAGTGGGGCGCTTTGGTAACGGAGCTTGTGATGTGCTGGCTCTAGGCACAGGTGCCGGAGTCGCTGAGGCTGTTGGAGCTGCAGAGATTTTAGCCAAATCTGGAAGATCCACGCATGTGTGGAACGTTCATACTTTAAAGCCCTTCGACTCCAAGACTCTTCTGGAGCTGGTTGCGACATTAAAACCCAAAAAGATCATCACGGTAGAAGATCATTCAGTCATTGGCGGCTTGGGTTCCTGTGTCGCTGAAGTTCTGGCTGATCACGGTTGCGGAGTTTCTCTTCGTCGCTACGGCTGCCAAGATCAGTTCGGTGAAAGCGGAGATCCTCGCGAGCTTTTTGAAAAGCACGGTATGAGCGCAGAAAAAATTGCTCACTCGCTGCTTTAGGCCATCTTTTCGGACAGAAATTTCTGGGTCATCTGCTCGACTTCCTGGCTGGTACTGCACTCGAGTACCCGCTTTGCTAGTGTCTGCGTCTCTGCATAGCTTAATGAATGAATC
>JAGWZD010000094.1 GCA_018968995.1 Bdellovibrionales bacterium | reverse complement strand
AAAACCAATTGCTGCCAAGGAAGAAGCGGCCCGAGCTTGATCTTAACGCCCAAGACTGCCGTGCGCAGCGCCTCTTGAAGACTTACAGCCGATGGACTTTGAGAGGCAGAGGGTTCTGGAGCGTTCGTATTGGCGAATACCGAGGCCGACTGGATGCAGAATAGCCCCATCAAAAGGACTTTCGCACTACGCGACTGGGAAACTCGGTTCTTGAAAACGCCCATGGCGAAAAGTGTAACGGTGGCAGGGGCTTAGTGCAAGGACACCACGCTTCGGCCAAAGATTTGATTGATCACTTGGGCAAGTTGAGGGGTTCCATCCACCCGAATCGTCCCTGGCAAGGCCAGCGACGTGCGAAAGGAAGCGCCTTGGAATTCAATCACCACGGGACACTTGCCTCGGTGCCCCAAAAGACCCTGCTTGAGTGCCCGCAATTGCTCGATGCTCACCACCGATGGATCGAGGTGAAGGACCATGCGCTGAACTCGGGTCTTATGAGCCTCCTCGGCCCAATCTAGGCTCTTTGCCAGCACCTTGGGGGCCTCGTCGGTCCATTCAATTTCTCCGGTCAGTACCACGGGATTGGCCTCTGAAGACGCCTGCTTAATAAAGTCCCCCAGCTGTTGATAGGCCTCTGGAAAAAAGACGACTTCGATTTTTCCATCGAGGTCCTCAATTTGGCCAAAAGCCATTCGACTGCCTTTCTTGGTCATGACCTCACGAACTTCACCTAAAAGGCCACAAAGCTTGATCTCAGTCTTTGGAGGACGCTGATACCGCCCATCAGGTCCTGGCATTGCTGCTGCTGCCGCCACTGAACCTTTTGCCCGAGCCGCAGCCTTATCTTCATTCACCCGTTTGAGCTTCGCGATGGTCCAGCCTAGCCATCCTTCGGCCACCTTCTGCCACCGATCCATGGGATGCCCAGAAACGTAAAAACCCACCACTTGTTTTTCCTGGGTCAGCCGTCGGCTTTCAGGCCAATCCTCAACCTGTGTGAACAGGTTTCCACCCGCTGAGACCAGCTTCACTTCATCGCTGGAGAACGAATCAAATAGCGAATTCTGCCCCATCTCACGCTCGGCCTGCTCATCTGAAGCGGCCTCCAGAATCTTTTCAAGCGAGGCTAGAATGCTCGGACGATTCACTTCAGCGATCGCATCAAAGGCGCCCGCTACTGTGAGCGACTCGAGAACCTTTTTGTTTACTTTTCTGGTCGACACTCGCTTTGAAAAATCAAGAACATTTCGAAACGGATTTTCTGTGCGAGTCGACATGATGGAATCCACTGCCGACCCGCCCACCCCTTTGATCGCTTCTAGACCAAATCGAATGGCCTTTGTTCCATCTTCAAGGCGCTCGACGCTGAATTTTCGCTCGGACTTATTCACATCTGGAGTCAGCACCTGAATTCCATGAGCACGGGCATCTGAAATGTACTTCGTGAGCTTCTCGGTAGCATCCATTTCAGTGGTCATTAGTGCGGCCATAAATTCAGCTGGATAGTACCGTTTCAGAAAAGCGGTCTGATAGGTCAAGACTCCATAAGCCGCAGAGTGAGATTTGTTAAATCCGTACTCAGCAAACATGGCCATCAAATCAAAAATCGCTTTGGCCTTGATCGGATCAAGCCCCTTCTCGGTCGCCCCTTTGATGAAGATCTCGCTGTGCTTGGCCATTTCCTCGGGCTTTTTCTTTCCCATCGCCCGACGAAGCAGGTCGGCTTGACCCAGCGAATATCCGGCAAGCTCACGAGCGATTTGCATCACTTGCTCTTGATAAACAATGACGCCATAGGTGTCTTTTAGGATCGGGGCCAACTGATCGACCTCGTACACAATCGGCTTACGACCATGTTTACGATCGACGAAATCATCGACCATTCCTGAATTGAGAGGCCCCGGACGATAAAGCGCGTTGATTGCCGTGATATCTTCTAAAGACCCCGGTTGAAGACGCGAACACAGGTCTTTCATTCCCGAACTTTCGACCTGAAACACCCCATCGGTATCGCCCGAACTGATCAGGGCAAAAACTTCAGGGTCACTGTAATTGATCGTTTCAATCGAAAAATCGGAATCTGCGGAGCCTTTTGCCGCTACAGACCGAACCAATTTTACCGCGTTATCAATCACGGTCAGCGTTTTAAGACCCAGAAAATCGAACTTCACTAGGCCTACGTCTTCAGCCTTATCCTTATCGAATTGAGTGACCACATCGCCGTCTTTAGTCACGAGCAAAGGACAATAATTCACTACGGGCTGCTCGGTAATAATGACTCCGGCAGCGTGAATTCCAGAGTTTCGGTACAGACCTTCTAGCGCCAAAGCATACTCCATGACTTTGGCAATTTTCGGATCCATATCCATCCGCTCGCGAAGCCGTGGTTCTTGCTCGATCGCTTGAGCGATTTCGATATTCAAAACATCTGGAAAAAGTTTGGTGATCTGATCGGTGTCTGAAAAAGAAAGCCCGAGAACTCGGCCAACGTCTTTGACGCAAGCCTTGGCCTGAAGTTTTCCAAAAGTAATGATCTGACAGACGTTGTCTTTTCCGTATTTTCGCTCGACGTACTCGATGACTTCACCGCGGCGATCTTGGCAAAAGTCGATATCGAAATCGGGCATGCTAATACGCTCTGGATTAATAAAGCGCTCAAAAAGCAAATTGAACGGAATAGGATCGATATCTGTAATTTTTAATGAATACGCCACCAAAGAGCCCGCACCTGAACCACGGCCTGGGCCCACAGGAATTTCGTGCCGCTTGGCCCAGCCAATAAAGTCCGCCACGACTAGGAAATATCCTGAAAATCCGGTGCGCTCGATCATCACCAGTTCTTCTTCGAGCCGTTTCTCGTATTCTTTTTTCTTCTCGGTCCAGTCTGCCTTTTTCAACGTTTCTACGAAAGCATGACTCTCAAAGCGCTCTTGAAGTCCTTTTCTGGCCTGATCTTTAAAGTAGGCGACCGTATCAAAGGGCTGTGATTTTTCGACACCTTCCGGACGAAAGTCTGGAAGGTGGTAAATTTTTCGGCCCTTCTCGTCTTTAAATTGAAACTCGAGATTACATTTTGCGGCTACTTCGGCGGTATTTTCATATGCACCTGGGAAACGCTCAAGTCGCTCGCGCATCAGCTCTGGGGGCTTCACCCAGTATTCATTGGGCACTAAACTTTTGGGGCGATTAAAATCGAGATTCTTTGCCGCTTCGATACACTGAAGCACTTCTTGGGCCTCGGCATCTTCAGGCTTTAAATAATGACAATTTGAAGAGCCCACGAGTTTCAGTTCATGTTTTTGAGCCAGACGAGACAGCTCTTCATTCACGAACTCTTGTTCGGGAAGACCGGTGTCTTCGATTTCGAGATAAAAGTCTGAACCAAAACGTTTCTTCATCCAGGCGATCAGCTCAGAAGCCCCGTCCTGATCTCCAAATAAAAGTCGATACGGAATCTCTCCGCGAAGTCCGCCGGAAAGAACCACTAGTCCTTCACCGTAGCGCTCGAGCAGCTCACGATCGACTAAAGCGCGTGTCGGGGCCGCAGACTGAGACTTCGAGGTTCCATTGGCTTGCGCCGCAACGACTGCCGCCCGCATTTTTAAAGATGATTGCGTGACCATCTGACAAAGATTGCGGTAGCCCGTGAGGTCTTTACAAAGCACGACGAGGGTATGAAATTTGGGTCCAAAATCCGTGACTCGGGTTCCGGCTCCTGCCGACCCCAGTGCGGCCGCCGCTGCAGTCGGAGGGGGTGCGCCTAAAAACTGAGGAACACAGTGAAGCTCGCAGCCAATCAGGGGCTTGATGCCGACCGCCCGAGCCGAATGGTAGAAATCCATGGCGCCAAACAAGTTTTGAGAATCGGTCATGGCGACCGAATCCATTCCTAGCGCTTTGACATGATCAAAGAGGGTCTCAAGGCGGATGGCGCCTTCAAGAAGGCTGTACTGAGTGTGAAGGTGTAAGTGTACAAAAGAGGCGGTGGCACTCATCGGGGGACTCACCCCCCCTGTAACACCGCCACATGGGGGGCGTAAAGGACTGCAAAAAAGCGCTGTTGTCCCCCGATTTTACCCCAGTCATAAAGCGCCACCTTCTCGCCCGGAGGGGGTATCGGCGCCTCTGGGGCCAGATAGGCAATCACTTGTTTTCCATCAGCAACTTGAACTGTAATCGGCTGAACGCCGTACCACCAGCCCACCCGATCAGGGGCAGCCTCGGGAGGATCCGCCACAATGGCAAGACCCGTGGCCTTGCCCTTACTGATCTTTTTACGTGCGCTTTGAAACCGTTGCCGGACCCCATCCCAAGCAAAAAAGATAAAGCCTCCAGCGAAAAGAAAAGGAATCGCCGCTACCCAGCCCAGGTCTTGAAGACGATCCCAAAAGCTTTTGCACTGGTCGCGCTGAAAGTCGTTCTTGGCCCGAGCATCACTCAGGCAAGGATCTGGCACATGAGTTAAATAATGCCACACCAGAACGTGGGTTCTTTGAGCAAGCTGAAGGGTGGATCCCTCCAAGGCGGTCGGCGCCGGGCTAATCGGAATTTGTCTGGCTGCTGATTTCTGAATGGCACCGAACGACGCTACAACGCCCATCACCACAAACCCGATGAAATAGGCCAAAATCGCAAGCGAGGCAAAACGTCGCAAACCCTCTTTGAAGGGAGGTGGGCGAAAATACCGAACTTGCACTTTCGAAGGCGCTTTAGTCATGCCGATGGTTTCATTTTGAACTGAGAAGACGCTGATATTCTTCAGAGTCTCCGACATAATTCTGCGCGCTTACCTTCAGGAAAGCTAGCTCTTCTTGTTTCAGCGGCCGAATCACTTTCGCTGGCGAACCAAAAACAAGCGAACCCGGGGGAATCTGCATTTTTTGGGTGACCAGAGCTCCAGCCCCAATCACGCAGTCGTCTCCAATCACTGCATCATCTAGAACAATGACGCCCATTCCTAAAAGCACCCGGTTTCCGACGGTACACCCATGCAGGGTGACCCGATGACCAATGGTGACTTCATCACCAATCAAAAGAGGCGATTTTTTGCGAGTCACATGAAGCATGCTGTGATCTTGAATATTGGTTCTTGAACCAATTTTAATCCAATTCACATCGCCGCGGATCACCACTTGAAACCATACGCTCGATTGCGCCCCAATCTGAACCTCGCCGATAATGTCGGCACTCGGGGCCACAAAAACGCTCGGATCTAGGCTAGGCGTGCAGCCGTGATGAGCCAAAATCAACGGACGATCTCCGATGAAATTGGCTCTGAAAGAGGTGGCAATGCATCGCCCCCTCGCTCGGCTTCAAACGGATCATGCACCAGCTCGCCAGTCAGCGACAGTGAGGTTGCTGCTGTGATCTTTACTCGCACAAACCGACCGATCAACGGACGAGGCGAGTCGCTGATAAAATTACAGACTCGTCCACAAGGCGTGTGCCCGGTCCACACCTTGGAGTTCGTTGCATCAGCGCCGTGAAGCAGATTTTGATGACGAGCTTGGCCTTCGACCAAAAGCTCCATTTCGCGACCGATTCTTGAAGCATAGCGTTTTTCAGCGATTTCCAGCTGGCGCTTGAGCAAGATATTTAAGCGCTCGTTTTTCACTGCAGCAGGAACATCATCCTGAAGTTTAGCAGCACGAGTGCCTGGCCGTGGGCTATAGGCAAAAGCGTAGATATTATCGTATTGAACGCGATCTAAAAGATCTAAGGTTTGCTGAAAATCGGCGTCCGTTTCTGTTGGAAACCCCACGATCAAATCGGTGGAAAGTCCGACGTCGGGGCAAATTTCTCGAAGACGATCCATTTGTTCCACGTAGCCTTCGATTTTATGATGCCGACCCATTTTTTGAAGAACAGCATTTGAGCCGCTTTGCACAGGCAGGTGCAGATGCGGCGCTAGCTTCGATAGCCCTCCTTTTTCTGGAGGGGCATAACACTCAATGAGCTCATCGCTAAAATCCAGAGGATGGCTTGAGGTAAATCGAATCCAGCGCAGTTTACTCAGACGAGGATCTTCTTCAATGGCTCGAAGAAGCATGGGAAAGTTTTCCTCGCCTTCACGGGGCCCCACTTTTCCGATGCGATTATGAAGCTCCACGGGGCTACGATTTTTGGTGTTCGGGTTTCCTTTGCCAAAGGAATTCACATTTTGACCCAGAAGCGTGATTTCGCGAACCCCGGTAGCCACAAGGCGCGCCAAATCGCTGAGCACTTCATCGATGGTGCGCGATTTTTCTTTTCCACGAGTGAAAGGAACAATGCAGTAGGTGCAGTACTTATCGCAGCCTTTCATGATGTTCACAAACGCTTGGGCTTTAGCACCGTAGACTTTAGTCTCGGTGCTGTAGTCCATGCTCTTATCGAAATCAGCATAGACGATGTGTCGCTCGCCGTTGGCCACTCGAGACAGCATTTCAGGCAAGTTATCGATAGTGTCCGTGCCGAAAACAAAATCGAGGTACGGCGCGCGCTTAAAGAGAGCGTTTTTTTCGAGCTGCCCCACACAACCCCCAATGCCAATGATCGGTGCGCGCTGACTGCCTTTGGCTTCATGGTGGTAGACGCCGAGCTGCGAGACGGCTTTGTGAACCGCTTTTTCGCGCACGGTGCAGCCGTTGATGAGGATCACGTCGGCTTGATCGGCCGAGGGGGCAGCCGTCATCCCCTGCTCGGCTAAAAGCGACATCATCCTTTCAGAGTCTGCCACGTTCATTTGGCAGCCGAAGGTTTTGACGTAAAAGCTTTTGGCTTGTCGTTTTTGAGACATTCGCCGACTTCCTACCCTAGAAGGGGCGCGACGGCAAACCCCGGTTGTTCCAAGCGGATTTAGCGCTTTCGGCGGGGGGTTTCGTCCTCAGGTTCATCCTCAGAGTCTTCTTCCTCGTCGTCTTCTTCGTTGTCTTCTTCTTCGTCGTCCTCGTCTTCATCCTCATCGAGGTCTTCGTCTTCGTCGTCCAAAAGATCTTCATCCGAATCGTCGTCGTCGTCGTCGTCTTCTTCTTCCTCTTCCCAATCGAGGGGCTCAAGCTTGATGACCCAGCCTTCTTCCATCGGATCATCTGAAATCACGTGGGGCTCGTCTTCGGCGGCACTGTTGACTTCCAGAATGGTTCCATCCATCGGAGCAGTCACTTCAAACGTGTCGTGATCGCCTTCGATCACGGCAATGACATCGCCCTCTTCGACTGAACCTGCCGTATCCGGAAAATCAATCGACTGAATAGCGCCAATCTCTTCAACAGTGGCACTGGTAAGGCCCACGGTCACTTCGCCGCCTTCGCGCGAGTACCAGAGCTTGCCCCCCAAAAATTCAGTGATCGTGGCCACAGCAGAGGATTTTTTCGTCGTCACAGAGCGTTCTCCTTGAAGTCGTCGTTCGCGTTTGATGTCGCGAGAGTATGGCAGACGACCCTGGTCTTGGCCAAGGGGCCATCCACCAAGCCTAGCGATTCAAAGGCGTGAGCTCGTTTCTAGGGCCTTTTCAGGGGGTTTTTGATGAAATGGGCGCGTGTCTTTCAGGACACATTTTGACGCGAAGCGGTATTTTGGCGTATCGTCAGAGGGATGTTTGCCTGGGTCGATGCGCGTCAGCTCTTTAGAGATCCTCAGGCCAATGCACATCGG
>JAGWZD010000093.1 GCA_018968995.1 Bdellovibrionales bacterium | reverse complement strand
CTCAGCTTATCAATTCAAAAGCCTCAATCAAACGGTACAAGGCAAGAGCTTGACGAGTTTAGGGTTAGCTGGAATCGACAAAACAGGCAGGGCGTCATCAGGTGAGCTCAAGGGAGCCACACGCAACCTCGATCAGGATCTCCCTGCGATACAAGAGCTGGCGAAATTTATCGCTGATAAATCAGCCGGGCTACGGCCGACGATGCCCAGTGTTGCCGCGCTGGACAAGATCCATTCAGAATACAGTGACGATAGCCCTGAAGCCAGACAGCGAGCCTTACTCAAAGGAATCAAGGGTCTTTTCGGTGGTGAGCGCTAAGGTCAGGCATCACTCCGTTCTCTTCACCGCTTGGTTGTTCGCGAAACTGAAGAGGAAACGGCAGGAAGCTATCAGAAGAGGGATCCTCTGATCTTTCTGAAATAAGAAATGATATTCTTTGAGGGTGCTAACATGATAAAGAACTGCACTTGGGGCCTGGCTAAGGTGAATAGACTTTGTAGAGCTGTGCCGGTTTTTGGCCTGCTATTCATCGGGGCGGTAACGAGTTGGGCCGACGACAATCAGTGGCCGGTCCAGTTTGAGAAACACTTGCGGCCCCAGGGAAACTGTTCGTCTAGTTCTGACGTGCTTAAAGCTGAGGACATTCCCGTACCGGCTGATATGAATGGTCCTTTGGCTCTAGCGTTCAATGAGAGACATCGCGAGAACGTTTGTCGGGTTCAGAATTTTAAAAAGAAACTCCTCACTAGCCCCGAGCAGTTCTGTCCTGGTGTAAAGTATGAGAGTTTTATGGAGTGCTACACCAAGATTTCAGAGAAGCTTTCAGTAGCCCGTTTTATGGATGTAAATGTATCGGTGCTGATGTCCTTTATTCACATGGAGTTTATTCAAAGAGAAAGAAAGACTCATCAACGCGACCCTGAGGATCTTACCCTCCGCATTGCTGAGAGCGCCATTGTTGCCCTTGAGTCACTGGAGCGCAGCGTGGGGCCTGAAGAATTTTGGCGTACGACCTATCCAAAGAGGGAGCTTTCTGAAAAGGACAGGAAATTTATCGAAGAGTCTAAAAGAATCGAACGCAAAGCAGCGACAATGTTCATCAGCAAAGCTGAGGGATTTCTGCGTGACGTCAATTCAAAGCTAAAAGCGCGCAGGGCAGATGATGAGAAAATGTTTCGGGGTCGCTGCGATGTTTTGAGAAAGAGACTGACTCCTCTTGCTGAAAAGTGGGGCTATCAGCTCAAGACCTAGTATTGAACGCTGAAGCCTGTTCATGCAGCTCTTTTTATCATAGATTGAGATCATGTTAACGGCTTCTCTTCGGAACTTCATGGTATTTGGATTTGCGATCTGGGCTAGTGGTCTTGTCGCTACTCCTGCTCTTGCTGGATCTACAAAGTCTCCTGTGGAGCTTCTGGAGTTTCGTGACCTCGTGGATTCCTCCCGCGAAAAAGCCGTCAAAACTGAGCGTTTTCGGGTATTCAGGCGCAGGCAAGAGGCCCAACCCACAAGCCAGGGTCGAAGAGTTCCAATCAAAGCGCATCTTCCGTCGTCGGGGGGGCCGTTTCCGGTGGTTTTGATCTCGCATGGCGCTGGTGGAAACTGGGACACTCATTTTGCTCAGGCAGACGATCTAGCCTCGCACGGATACGCCGTCTTTTGCCTGGAGCACACCGGCAGCAATACCGATCGCATGAAGAGTAGTCTGCGCGTCCTTAAGAACCTCAAGGACATGATCCATGACTCCACGGAAGTTCTGGCAAGACCTAAAGACATAAGCTTTGCGATCAACCAGCTGACGGAGTGGAATCGCTCGCATCCTCAGCTCAAAGGGCGACTGGATCTTGGGCGCATCGGCGTCTTGGGACATTCGTTTGGGGCTTACACCGTGATGGCCGTGGCCGGTATGCGGCCCGCTTTGGATTGGATCGAGCCGAAAATCGCACCGGGCACTGGAGTGGGCCCTGATCTTTCCGATCCGAGGGTCAAGTGTGCAGTGGCACTTTCTCCGCAGGCGCCCGGCGATCCGTTTTTTTTAAAAGAGAGCTACCGCTCGCTCCGGGTTCCGCTTCTGGGCATCTCAGGAACTCGCGATCGTCAGTCTAACGGCGATGAGCCGGCAGCGCGGCTAAGGTCCTTTGAGCTCTGGCCGAAGAGTGATGGCAAAAATGCCTTTGTCTGGATTACGGATGCTGGTCATTTAGATTTTACCGATTCCTCCGGAGGCGACGAGCAGGGAAGGCCCTCAGCAGGAAGGGCCGATGTGCAGCGAGTGGTGCGTGCCGCAACACTTCTTTTTTTCGATCAGTGCCTTCGAGGCAAGGGATCTACAGGAGCGGCAATCACAGAGGAGGCACTGAAGCCTACCTGGGGTGGGGCCGTGAAGCGGGTCGAGGTGTTTCGGAAGTAGGGGTGAGGGCAGATAGTGAGCTATGGTTCCTAAATCGAGATGAGCCCTCTCCAGGAGGTTCGGTCCAAGTGAAGTCGCAAAACCTAGATGAATCCAGCCTCCGCTTCCTGAAGCGTCTGAAGCGAAACAATACGCGCGAGTGGTTCGATCAAAACCGTGAGGAATACGAGGCGACGATCAAGATTCCTGTACGCAAGCTCGTTGCTGAACTGAGGCCTTTGCTCCTTTCCCGACTTCCGCACCTCGAGGTTTCACCAAAGTCGGTTTACCGAATCAATCGGGATACGCGGTTCTCTGACGACAAGACACCCTACAAGACCTGGATCGGTTGCCTGTTCTGGGATCGCAGGTTTAAGCGCAATGAAGGTCCTGCGCTTTACCTCGGACTGGATCCAACCGGCATTGCCATCGGAGGCGGCATCTGGAGGTTTGAGCCGCTTCAGCGGGCACTCTTTCGAGAGCGGGTCACCACGTTTCCTTCGGAGAGAACGTTTGCCGACGCTGCCTCTCGTGCGAAAAGAGCAGGCTACAAACTCCTGGGCCGCGAGCTCGACATGCCCTCAGGGTTTGGTGGGCATCGATTTGCGTCCCAGATCGCGAAGCTTTACGAACCCTGCGTCCCGCTCATGAGCTGGCTTGCTTCGGAGATTCGGGTGCGATTTTGAAAAGGTGAGGGGAGTAGTAAGCAGGTCGCGAGTAAAGCCGATTGCCCAATTCCCTCGATAATTTAACGGCTAACACGTACCGTCTTGAACACTTTTCTATCTGGCGAGGCAAATAAAATTGACTCCGTTTCACCAGTCAGAATCAACTCCAGTTCCGGAGGTCACTACTTTCCGGAGTTCACCTGTAATGATCGATTCAGGAACCTCTTACTCGATGGTTTCAGCAGGAGGCAGCCACACCTGTGGAGTCACGACCTTAAACACTCTTAGATGTTGGGAAGATAATAATTTTGGCCAGCTGAGCAACTCCAGTACAGGCCTTTATTGAAGCGATCCCGTTTGATGTTACGCAATGGTTACAGCAGGATACGAACACACCACTTCGAAGAACCGCGAAATGCCGCAAGGTGTTTCGGGGTTTTCTAGTTCATGCGCCACTTCATTCGCATAAAGGGGCGCATGAAGGGGAACAGTTAGCTACGCAAAACGATACTGTGTCGTCGCCTTGGCGCCGGTCTTCGTGAGGAGCCCCTGGTCGATCCCTAGGGCCAAATCCCTGCTCGCGGTGGCGGTTGAGAGCGTTTTGAAGAACTGGAGATAGTCTTTTCTTGTAAAAAGCCTCCCGCTGAATTCACTCCTCGCAAGATTCAAGCGCGATTCTGGCGTTTCAGGCGTAGGTTGCAGCTCCTTCAAGAATTCTTTCAGGCCGTCTCGAATGGTTGCCAGCGAGAATTCAATAAAAACGGAACATTCGCCTTTCTTGTCTGAGTCCTCAAGGGATTGGTAGTAGGCACTTTGCCGATCACGGACGATAGACTCAACGGGCAGATATTCAAACGCCCTGTGAAAATGACTCAGGATCACCGACTGCCAGAGTCGTCCCATTCGGCCATTTCCGTCCTCGAAGGGATGGATGAACTCGAGTTCGTAGTGAAACACGCAGGCTTTGATCAGAGGGGAGAGCTCGGACTCGATTTTCAGGAATCGAAAGAGCTGATCCATGAGAGTCGACACCTGCTTGGGTGGCGGCGCAATATGCGCTACTTTTGATCCCTTTAGAATACCCACGGAAGTTGAGCGATAGGTCCCTGCCTTGGACACCAATCCCTTCATGAGGATCCCGTGCGCCTTCAAGAAGGCGCGTTGGCTCGTTGGATTGATCTGAGATAGCGATGAGTAAAGCTGGATGGCGTTTTGCACTTCCCGAATTTCCTGGGGCTTGCCGGCCACTCGTTTGCCGTCGAAGATTGCCGTTACCTGCTTGAGATCGAGGGTGTTGCCTTCGATGGCAAGGCTGTCTTTGATCGTGCGGATGCGGTTTTGTCGTCTGAGCTTGGGCTGGGGGATGGGCGCATGCAGTCCTTCATATCGGCCGACCAGCTGGCTGATCTCCGATACAAGGTTGAGGATCCTGGCATTCAATGTAAAGGGGGGTTTCATCGTTATGATAGTATCATTTGATACTATCAGTGTAAAGCCTCGCACGTTTCGGTATTTCTCGAAATTTCGAGAAGGCGAGATCGATCTTACTGGACGTTTTATCGACCTGGTTCATGACGGGTTCGATCTAGCAGTTCGACTCGGAAATCTCGAGGATTCGACCCTGTCGAGCCGAAAGTTGGGATCGCTTAGATATGGGCTTTATGCAAGTCCGAAGCTTTTGAAGCAGTATCGAATGGATCGTGTCGACCAACTGAAGAATGTTCCTGCCCTGATTTTCAATCGTCCGGATCACCACTCCGAGTGGACCCTGGTAAAAGAGGGCACAGAGCGAACAGTTCAGATGACGCCTAGATTAATTGCAAATAATCATTGGGCGCTACGTTCGGCGGCGATCGCCGGCCTGGGCGTGAGCTTCAGTCCCACTCTGTTGATGCGCGAGGAGGTGCGCAAAAGGAGGCTCATCCGGGTTCTGCCTGAGTGGACTTCTCCTGAGATTCCAGTTCACGCGGTATTTCCAGCTCAGCGCTACCTCGCACCTAAGGTTCGTCATTTTGTAGATTACCTTGTGGCGAATCTCAAACTCGATCAAACTAGCTAGCGCGGAAGCCTGTGCATGCCAGTATCTTGAATGGATTTGCGGCCCCACCGGAAACCTGAAATAATTCAAAGGGCATGTGGATTCTTTTTCGTCTCGTTCTCATCTTCATCGGCTTTTTCTATCGATTCCGAGGATTGCTTCTTCGGATACAGTTCACTTCGGTCGCCAATGGGCTAGAAATTTGCGTCAAAAATAAAAAGCAAAAAGATGGGTCCATAGCCACTGACCTTTTTCTTAAGGTGGAAAGAAACATTTTCTTTCGACTGGCACAGGAGAGCCGCTGGACAAAGTTAGTGAAAAAGCTGGGCTTGGGCTCTGAGATTCAGGTGGGCGATCCCAGTTTTGATGAAGCGTTTTACATCGCCTCTGACCACCCTGGATTTACCGGCGCACTTGCCACAGAATCCTCTCTTCGCGAGACCCTTCTCCATTTAAAATCCCTGGGGTTTTTCGAAATTCGAAGCGAGCGTCGAGGCATTATCCATATGGAGCGGGTTGGGACTCCGCTCCCTGACGACCAACAAGCACCGTTACTGACGCATCTCGAAAAGCTCAAATCGGCTTACGACAATATACAACTGTCTCTCTCCAGTCTGGATCGACGCCTGGGTCCCATTATCCTATTGGAGTGCCTCACGACGGCGATTTGCGCCTACGGTGTGGGCTCTTATTTTCAGCTCGATATCGATCGGACGATATCGCTACTCGATTTTAGCTTTTTTCTGAAGTCTGGGCTGATTATTGGGGCAAGCGTTTTTGTTCTTTGGCTAATTTGTGTGAGGCTTTTTTTTTCTGGCTCCTCATGGGCGACGCTTTTAGTGACCGATTTTTTTTGGGGTCTACTCATCGCGCTTCTTTTTGGTGGGGTGCAGGCCCTAGTAGATATGAATAAAGTTTTAGACACCAGTCCCACTCAGATCACCAAGGCCTTGATTCTCAAAAAATATTTTCAGACGACGGGCAGCGGAAAAAACCGAACCACACGGAATTACCTCAGATTGGAGTTTAAGGAAAACCCCTATAAGATTCCCTCAACTGTTCAAGTGAACTCAGGCGATTACTACTCGATGGTTGAAAAACAGGGCGTCGAGTTTCGAATCAGAGAAGGGTATTTCCATGAGCCCTATATTCAGGAACTCGTCTCCATTCCGGCCCCCTGGGAAGCTCAAAGACCTTCGCAATCACGATCACAGCCTCAGCCTCAGGCCCAGTCTACGGCTAGTGTTCCCATGGCCCAGCTCAAAGATTTGGTAGCCTGGAAAACGTCTTTGCCTCAGTTTGAAACTCACTCAGGCCCATGGGCAGAGGTGAAGTATCCCTCGGGTGCCTTTCGACAGCGAGAGCCACTTGTGAACGGAGTGAAAAATGGACTTGCCCGGTACTGGCACGAAAACGGTGTTCTTTACGGTGAGATCCCTTGGGTGAACGACCAGAAGCATGGCTGCTTTAAACTTTTTCGAAGTGACGGATCGCTTGATCAGGTGCTCAGTTACCGAGACGGAAAACCTCACGGATTTTTTGGTTGGTACGACTCCTCTGGAAAGCTTTTTGCGCGCGACCTGTATCAGGACGGCGTCCGTTTAAATATAAGTCAGGCAGAACTAGTGGAGCTTTACCCGTCGCGAGGCTGCCCGTGACCTGATGTGAACGCCTAGAGTACAAAGGAGTCGGACCACAAAGTTCCAGATACATGGAAAAGAGGCCCTTTAGAAGCTCAGTTCGTCAGTTCCAGAGCCGGCGTTACCTTGCCACTGGATCACAATTTTAGTGGAGAACAGTGTAGTGCGACCCGCGGCAGAGCCTGGATAGGGGTCAAATCCTGTGCTGAGCGCGACCACTCGGCTCACGCATGGAAGCACTCCACCATTTTTACTTTGTAAATAAGCCAGCATGGTTGGACCCATCTGAAAGCTGCCCCGAGCAGTGGCTGTCATGGGAGCCACCGTGCGATTGGGTGCCCAAGCAGAACTGTAAGGGATGATATCCATGCGAACGCTTTGGCGATCGTCTACATCCACATCCGTAAAATAACCACTTGTAGCGCCGGTACCTCCCATGCTGACAGATCCAGAATCAGACGGACAACTGAGCGAAGTACCTGGGGTGCACATTTGGATTCCGCTCAAATACGCGTTGGTCGCAACAAAGGGTACTGGTTGGTTTGCAGGGTAGCAGGCAGTTTGTTGGGGCTTGTAAATCACCCAAGCCGTGTCCTTGCCGGTCAGGCGCGCGCTTCCATTCAAGCGTACGGCCCATCCGGTGGCGCGGTTCATGGCCACTCCGGTGTCATTCACCACTCGTGCCTCGTTTTCGATTCTACCCGCGTAGCTCCAGCCGTTGGTTTCACTTTTACTGATAACGATAGGTTTACTGGTGTCGCCTCCAGGGTAGCGGATCACTTCAATGGAGGATTCATCGGGCTCAGATTCCATGAGAAGGTACAAGGTAGAAAGACTGAGGCGCTTATTTTCAAGGGATTGCTGAATCGTATTCAGCATCGCACTCGTCTGTGAGGCGCAGAAATTTTGCTGGGTGCCGCCCGT
>JAGWZD010000092.1 GCA_018968995.1 Bdellovibrionales bacterium | reverse complement strand
TCAAAAATCGCTTTATCAGCGAAAACAAGCTCAAAACGATTCATGGATTACTGGCTCCGGGCGGAACTTTTCAGATCAAAACAGACCATGCGGGCTACTTTCAATGGATCGAAGAGCAAATTAAGCTCACGTCTCACCTGTGGCAGATCATTTTTCGCTCTACCGATCTACACGCAAACAATCCGGACGCTGGATCTCTCAATTTTCCAGACGTGACCTGCTTTGAGAAGCTTTTCATCAAAGATAAGCTTCCCATTATGAGAATCGACCTCAAAAAAATTTAATCCTTTCGGTCGGGCAGGTCCCGATTGATCTCCATGAGAGCAACCCATTCTCCCAGCTTGGGAGAATTGATCACTAAACTCCACTGCCCAGCTCCACCGGAAAAAAAGGTCGCGGTTTCAATTTTTCCGCGACACTGATTTCGACGTTTAATTGCTGGAATAAGAAGATCTAAACCTTTTCCAGTGAGCCGAATTTGCTGAGTATCTGCCTTAAGGCTTACAAGATAGTCTCCTGCGGGAACGATAATGGCTCCGACAACCGAGTCTTTCGATACAGTGATTCTCATGCTGCTCTCATTTGAATAGTTGAAATGCGACTTGTCCAGCACTGCTTTAAGGAATGAATCTAAAACTCAGAAAGCTTTTCTTTCCGGCCTCTACCTTCACTGTTTTTTCTTCCAGCTCAGGACCACCCACAGGCCGTATTCGCACCAGATGCTCTCCAGGCTCGGCTGAAAACCTAAAAATCTGCAAGTCCCTGGGTAATAGATTCCAGGATCGCGTATCGGCTTGGTCACTAATAACGAGGAATAACTCGGCAAAAAGACCTAAGGCCTCATTCTTACTGGCCCGACGCACCCCCTCAGCGACTGCCGCTTTTACCACTCGACCCGCAATTCGCTTAGCAGCCATCGCCAGCTTTTTTTCATCTAAGTTAGAAATCGCGGTGGCCTCGATATCGTATAACTGCAGCGTTCTACCCTTTATTTCGCCGTCGATCTCTACTTCGGCTTCACGAACAGGGTTTGATCGGGCCACAAACCGCGGAAGACTTGGAAAATCTGGGTCTGGCGTCTTCATTGGAGAAATGCCGTTTTGATAGATCACGATAATTTCACCTAAACCGGTACGACGAGTAAGCACTCGGTTTGACTCGCGGCTCATCTCAGACTCGGTCAGATCAAAGGCTTTTTTCCAGCGGGGTAAGTCCTCGCGGAAACCCAATGCAGCGGCCACTCGCCATAGATCGATTCCTACTGAACGAAACGAGGGCTCAAGCTCATAGGTTTTCTTATAGTCCAAATACGCATCATTGAGCTCACCTTCGGCCTCATAAAGAATGGCGGACAGATAGCGGGCAAAGCCATTCTGCTTGTAGGGTTTTTCGCCCTCACGTTTGAGCTGCTCTAGTCTGCGATTCACAAGACGAGCCTCAACCAGAGCCCCTTCGAAATTCCCTAGAAGCGAATAGTTCATCGCCTTGTAGACATGAATCAGAACCTTTTCGAAATCCTCACCCCGGTACACCTTAGTGTTCTCGCTGGTCACCAGTGTTCCCGCCTGCTCCGAAAGGCTGGTGAAATCATTGAGGCCCACATGCTTTTCAGCGAGCACAAAAAAAGCATTACTCTCCTCAAATTTTCCTGCTTGGTGGAGAGACAGGCCCGCATCTAAGAGATACAGAAGCTCATCATTTGCGCCCGGGGACCCAGGCCCTGAGCCTTTCATCCGCGTGCGAAGATAGTCCGCAGCCTCCGCGTATTTGGCATCACGGAAAAGCCGATCGGCTTGCGCGTCCCTCATTCGAGGGGACGCACACCCCACAATCACGGATGCCTGAGCAACTAAAAGGACGCCTAGTCCGAAGTGACGAGCTCGCACGCTATCAGGTCAAATCAAAGACCCATGCTTCGCTTGCGGTACTTCTTGCGGATTTCACGCTCTTCTGTGCAGTCGATCTCCGACGAATCGACATTGGTCAGGTTCATCGTGAGCTTATAGTAAATCAGCTTATCGTTGCCCACTTCCTGAATGTTCGCGGAAATCGAGCCACCCAGCAGATAATCAACACCCGTCTGCTTTCCTCTCTTTTTCGCGGTAGCACCAGAAACATTTCCGCCTTCGCTGTACTTATACTCTTCCTCGATAGCCTCGCGACCCGACTTATCAACGAACCGTACCTTTTTCGACTTCAGCAAGGTTGTTCTGATCTTGTCTGTCATCGACGTGGTATCGATATGCTCTTCAGTACGATTCAAAACCTTTTCCACGGCCACGACTGGTCTCTGGGCGGCGTTTGCTACAACATCACATTTGATGATGGCCTGGACCACCGTGTCCGCCATTTGCTGCATGTCGGCTTCGTTAAACTTGTCGTCCAAGAGCGCCACCCGCTCGGGGTTGTCATACTCTCCCTTAGTGAATGCTTTGGGTCCACACCCCTGCATTCCAGCCAAAATAACCAAAACCCCAAAAAGCCGAGCCAACGAGTAAATGTGTCGCATAAATCTAGAGTGTAGGCCCAAACCGATCAAAAGCAAGCTCACTCATTGAAAGCCCCAGAGGTTTATGATTTCTTGAAGCTGGATATCCCTAAATGAGCAACTCATCCCAAACTCGCCCCAGCGTCAAAAAACTGCTCTCCGTTCCGATTATTTTTGTAAGCGGAAAAGGAGGCGTCGGAAAAACGGCCGTCTCTCAAGCAATTGCTCGGGCTAAGTCGAAATCCGGAAAGAAAACCCTCTGGGTTGGATTTGAAGATCCTACTCGACCGCCCGGTGAGCTACGACGCGTCAATAAAAACCTGTTCGAACTCAACTGCACTGCTGAAGAAGCTTTTGAAGAGTACATGGGAATCAAACTCAAAGTTCCTGGACTCGGTCATTTATTTTCTAAAAATCCGCTGATTCGGTTTCTAGCGAAGGCAGGACCGGGAATTCACGAACTTGTCCTGCTCGGTAAGCTCTGGCACGAACGGCGCAACTACGACTGCATTGTTGCAGACATGCCTTCGACCGGGTTTGGCCTAGCGATGTTTCATAGCATCGGAAACTGGTCAGGAATTTTTCGCGGCGGCCCCCTGTATCAGGATAGCAAAGGAATGCTGGCGACATTCGGCAACCCCGAGGAATGCGGACAGCTTATCGTAGCTCTTCCTGAAGAGATGCCGCTTCGTGAGTCTTTAGAGCTCGAAGCGTTTCTTCTGCAGCTCTTTCCTGAAAATCCTCCTGGGTTCTTAGTGAATCGACTTTTCCCAGACGTGAAAAAACATGCGATGGCCCGAAACGTCGACGTGAACCCAGATCAATGGCCAACCCCCATGGCTGAGTCTATTCAAGATTTCGCTCTTCGCAGGTGCTTGCTCGAAGAGCACAACCTAAAGACCTGGCGAGAGGCCCAAATCACGATTGAATCCCTACCTTGGCAAAGAGTTTACCCTGAAAGTGAACTCAAAGAGTTTGAGCAAGTCGTGATCGGCCTCGAGAAGCAAATTGCTGAAAGAGGCTGGTTGTGAAGTCCATTCTATCCAAACGAAAGATTCTTATTACGGCAGGAACAGGTGGCGTTGGAAAAACAACTCTGAGTGCCTCGATGGGAATTCGGGCGGCCATAGAGGGTCGGAAAGTCTGCGTGATCACCATCGACCCAGCGAAACGATTGGCTACATCTTTAGGTATTGATGCTTTAGGAAATGAACCCACCGATCTCACACATAAGCTGCGTGAGGCTTTAACTGCACAGGGCATCCAGTTACCTGAGACCGCTAGCTTTTCAGCTCTGATGCCAGACACTCGCACCACTTTTGAGAGCTTCCTGAAGAGCCTGACCCAAAATCCAGCAACAGCCGAGACACTATTTAAGAATCCACTCTTTCAGATTTTTGCTCGCGAGTTTTCTGGCGCCAATGAATACATGGCGATGCAAAAGCTACAATTCATTCATGAGTCTGGAAATTACGACTGTATCATCTTGGATACCCCGCCTAGTAGAAGCACTTTGGAATTTCTCGATGCCCCAAAACTTCTCTCGCAACTATTTGAAGCGAATTATATTCAGTGGCTCATTGTGCCTGCTAACAAGCTTGCCTCCTCAGCCATGAGAAAAGTGCTTGGACTTCTAGAAAAACTGATGGGTGCGGGCTTCATGGGATACATGATGGAGTTTGTCACGGTGCTTTTCGAGGTTCGCGCCGGATTTATGGATCACTTACGACGAATGATTCAACTCATGGAAAGCGAAGAAGTGGGAGTGGTTCTAGTTACCGGAGCTCACTGTGACTTTAGCGAAGAACTGGCGCATTTTCGAGCGCACCTCGAGAAGCACGGATTGAAACTTGATGGAATGGTTGTGAACCGAACCATTGGGGCTTACCGAGATGAGGGGCCTCAAAGCCCACCCCCTCATGAATCGGAGTTCGTGTCAGCGGTCGAGCTTCTAAGAAATCTCAAAGCTCGCGAAGAACGTGGATTACGAAACCTTAAAAAAACCGTGGCAGGCGACTCCATTGATCCTCAACTGATGCCCGAACTCGCTCGTGACGTTCACGACTTTAAGGACCTAGTGCATATTGCCAGGAGGCTCGATCAATGCTTCGGCTAATGATTCCTCTTTTGGCCTCGCTTTCGGTAACTTTTCCGACTTTTGCTGAAGAAGCTAAAACCTCAACTCGCTCACAGACGGCCTCGGGACCGATCGCCCCTGGTGAGGCTGAAATTCTGTGGGAGCGGGCACAGGAGCAAATCGCTGAGAAAAAACTAGACGAAGCTGCTCTCACCTTAGAACGCCTAGTGAATCGAATTCCCACCCACTCGCGCTCACTGAATGCGCAAAAATTACTGGGAGAAGTTGAGCTTGAACGCGGTAACGCCGCAAAGGCTCTGGAATGGTTAAAGCTTGCCTGGAACAATCTGAAAGGTCAGGGAAACGCAGCGAGAGAAATCGATCTACTGCGCGCTCGGGCCTATCTTCGCCTTCAAAAAGGTGCTGAAGCTCTTTTGGTTGCGGATAAACTTTTAGCAGACGCTGATTCCGGAAAAATCTCTTGGGGAATTGACGCCCAGATTATCAAAACTCGAGCGCTTCTTTCTCTCAAACAATTCAAACGTGTAGAAACTAGCTTGGTCGCGAGCCGTCGACGCAAACTAGAGGAATCTCTGAACCCCGCACTTGCAGCTCTTTGGCTAGAGGTTCTAGAGCTCCAATTTATGGAAACAAAATGTAACAGATTTCCTTCCTCTAAAGTGCTGACTGAAGAGCAAGTCATCGATCAGTCCGGACGCCATACGGCATGCGTTATTCAAGCTCGTTCCCAGCATCAAAAAATTCAGACATGGGCCACAAACTCTCTGACAAGCTCCAGAGAGCCTCTCTCGCTAGCCGAGGCTAGCTGGAAGAAAATTTCAGAGCATTTTCTCAGCTCCTGCGAACACCCCCCACTCCCACCTGGGAAGCGTACAGCAAAAGAGCTAGAGACTTACTTGGCCGAGCTCATGCTCGCCCTGCAGTCGAATTGCTCTCAGGTAAAGGGCCCATGAGCACGAGTAAGGCTTTTCAGTGGAAAAAGGATCTTGCGCAAAAGATCCAAAAAAACCGACGCGCACTCTGGGACTGGCAGGCTTCAGTGGCCTCAAAGGCTCCTCCCCCCTTCTACTGCTCGGTCGATTTGCGCGATTCCGGGTACAAAATTGTTCCTGTGGATAGCAATTTGTATCCTGCGGGATTCAATAACATTTGCCCAGACGATTTGCGGACAGCACCTGCAGTGATTCGATCTCAGATTGCAGCGATGGCGTCTCGAATGAACCGTGACCTTCCCTCACGGATTTTAATTCTTCCCGAATCGCATACGTCGAACGCCTATTATCTCGAGAATCTATACTATCTGCTTTTGGTACTGCGAGAGGCCGGATTCGAATCTGAACTGGGCTGGTACGGCCCCATTCCAGAGGGCTTCAGCTCACCCCTACGACTACGGTCGGCAACAGACAAAGAGCTCGTTGCCCGACCGATTGAAATTGATTCCAATGGTTTACTCAAGGCTGGCGACTTCAAACCCGACTGGATTCTTCTAAATAACGATTTCTCAGGAGGATATCCCAAGCCACTAGATGCTGTGGTTCAGCCCATTATTCCAAGCCATGTTCTTGGCTGGCATTCGAGAAAAAAGAGCGAACACTTTATTCACTACAATCACCTTGCGGGAGAATTTGCTTCGATTGTTGGTATCGACCCCTGGTCGATCCAGATCGAAACTCATGAGGTTTCTCCCGTCGACTTCAACGAGGACCTCGGTACTGATAAAGTGGCTGAAATCACCGAGAAGGTTTTAACTCGTATGCAATCGGAATTCTCTGCAAGAGGCATTTCTCGAAGACCGATTGTTTTTGTGAAGAATAATGCTGGCACCTATGGAATGGGAGTCATGGTGGTTCATTCAGCTGATGAGATTCGTAAGATGAATCGTCGAACCAAGAATAAGATGAGCGTCGGAAAAAATCGAATGGCCATTCAAAGCGTGGTTGTTCAAGAAGGTGTTCCGACAGCCACGTTGGTTCAGCGACTCGCTGCCGAGCCCGTCATTTACCTAGTCGGAAGCGAACTGATCGGCGGATTCCTGCGGACCAACACCGAGCGTGGGGTTGAGGACAATCTGAACTCTCAAGGGATGGTTTTTAAAAAGCTCTGCATGTCGGACCTCAAGCGACCGAGCGATATCGATGATGATTTTGAGGCCGGGGACGAACACTCAGATCAAAGCGAACCTGTTTTAGAGCTGGTTTATGGCTCGATCGCTCGACTTTCTGCTCTAGCCTCCGGCAAGGAACTTGCTCAGCACCTGCGCTCAGGTTAAGTCTCCCTCATGATCCGCAAAAACGTCCTCGAGACCATAGGAAATACGCCGATCGTCCGCCTCAGCCGAGTGGCTGCCGAGGTCGAGGCCGAGACCGGAGCAGCGCTCTTTGGTAAACTCGAGTTTTTCAACCCGGGTGGTTCAATCAAAGACCGAATCGGTTGGTATCTCATTGAGGATGCTGAAAAGAAGGGGCGAATTCAGCCCGGCGGCACCATTGTGGAATGCACGAGCGGAAATACTGGCATTGGTTTAGCCATTGCTTGCATCATCAAGGGCTACAAGGCCATCTTTGTGATGCCCGACAAAATGTCTAAAGAGAAAGTAGACACGATGCGGGCCTTTGGGGCCGAAGTGGTGATCACTCCCACCAACGTAGATGCCGCCGATCCTCGAAGCTATTACTCGGTTGCTCGCAGGATCGCTCAAGAGACTCCCAACTCGGTTCATTTGAATCAATACGATAACCTCGCTAACCGTGAGTGCCATTATCGGTACACAGGACCCGAAATTTTGGCCCAGATGCCAGATATCGATGTTTTTATTGCAGGTATCGGCACCGGTGGAACCGTTTGTGGAACAGGCAAATATCTGAAGGAAAAGAAGTCTAGCGTTCGGGTGATCGCGGTCGACCCTGTTGGTTCAATCGTCTATGACACGTATAAGACAGGCAGTGCCGTCGCTACCCCGAAAACCTATAAAATTGAAGGCATCGGTGAAGACTTTATTCCGAAAAATTATGACTTTTCGATTCTCGACGACATGGTTCAGGTTGAGGATAAAGAAAGCTTTTTGATGACCCGCGAAC
>JAGWZD010000091.1 GCA_018968995.1 Bdellovibrionales bacterium | reverse complement strand
CGGCCGAATCGTAGGGAATACCCAGCTCCAGCAAAAGATCGGCAAACCCCATCACTCCTAGCCCAATCTTCCGATTCGCCAGGGTGACCGTTTCGCTCTGCGGAAGCGGATAGGCGTTCACGTCCACCACGTTGTCCAAAAAGCGAACTGCTAAGTCGATGGTCCGCCCTAGCTCATCCCAAAGAACCCTTCTGTCCTCGATAAATTTCGACAAATTGACCGACCCCAAATTACACGACTCGTATGCCAAAAGCGGCTGCTCGCCACAGGGGTTTGTGGACTCCATTTTTCCTGCTCGAGGAGTGGGATTAAACTGATTGATCCGATCCAAAAAAAGAAGTCCGGGGTCTCCGCACTCCCACGCACAATCAACAATGCGATCAAAAAGCTCTCGCGACGCGACTTCCTGAGTGGGCATCCCATTATCTGGGCGCCGCAGCTGAAATCCTGCGCCCACGCGTAGCGAGTCCATAAACGACTCGGTAATTCCGACCGAAATATTGAAGTTAGAAATCGAGCGCAAGTCTCGCTTGCTCTCAATAAACTCAAAAACATCCGGGTGATCCACACGCAGAACGGCCATGTTGGCTCCGCGGCGAACCCCACCCTGTTTGATAATTTCCGTAGCTGTATCGAAAATCCTGATAAAAGATACCGGGCCGCTTGCTGCACCCTGCGTCGTACGAACGAGACTGCCCTTCGGACGCAAATTTGAAAACGAAAACCCAGTCCCCCCGCCAGATTGATGAATGAGCGCCGCATTCCTCAGAGAAAGAAAGATCCCATCTAAGGAGTCTTCCACAGGCAACACAAAGCAGGCTGAAAGTTGACCGTCTGGCTTCCCCGCATTCATTAGGGTGGGGCTATTGGGAATAAACCGCGCCGATATCATCTGCTCAAAGAAAAGCTCAGAGAACCGTGCGCGACTCCGAGGACTCTCTGCCGCCGCCACTACGGAGGCCACCCTTTTAAATAGATCTACCGGCCCTTCTACTGCTTCTCCCCGCTCATTTTTTCTGAGGTAGCGCTCTTTCAAAACAATCTTGGCGCTTTCAGTCCATGAGTGCTCAACCACGGCCCTTGATTTAGACTTCTTGTTTTTACGCGCCATACAACTTGATTTGATCGCTCTATTTTTTGCCCAAAGCGGAGAGAAGCTATTTTCGCTGAGGGGCGTTTTCCTTGATGTACTTCACCACATCTGGAAGTGGTGTGCCTGGAGTAAAAACCATATGTACGCCGGCAATCTTCAGAGAGGACAAATCTTCGTCAGGAATGATTCCTCCGACAAGCAAAAGCACATCAGAAAGCCCCTTTTCAGAAAGCTTTTTCACGATGTCTGGCACCAATACGAGATGGGCTCCCGACAGAATACTCAGCCCAATCACCTGGACATCCTCCTGAACCGCCGTGTTCACGATCATCTCCGGAGTCTGATGAAGCCCAGTATAAATGACCTCAAATCCGGCATCCCGGAGAGCCCGCGCCACCACCTTCGCGCCACGGTCATGACCATCTAATCCTGGCTTTGCCACCAAAACTCTGATTGGCGCACTCATGCTCATCCTTGCTTCAGCTCCGCGAGCTCCTGGGCCGCTATCACGAGCCTTTGAATCTCGGATGTTCCCTCATAAATTTCCGTTATCTTGGCGTCCCGGAAGTTTCTTTCCACGACATATTCCTTCGTAAATCCGTACCCGCCATGTACTTGAATCGCCTTAGTGGTGATCCACATCGCTGCCTCAGCCGCCGCAAGCTTTGCCATGGCCGCTTCCTTTGTATAGCGACACCCGAGATCCTTTGCCCGCGCGGCGTGCCAGGTCAAGAGGCGGGCTCCCTCCAGCCGCGTGGCCATATCTGCCAAAAAAAACTGAATGGCCTGCAGCTTCGAAATGGGGGCGCCAAACTGTTCCCGCTCGCTTGCAAATCGCTTAGATGCGTCAAACGCACATCGGGCAATTCCAAGCGCTTGAGAGGCGATTCCAATTCTTCCTCCATCAAGCGTCCAGAGCGCAATTTTCAAGCCCTCGCCCTCTTGACCCAGAAGGCAGCTCTCAGGAACAAACACGTCGTCGAAAAAAAGTGCTGCGGTCGACGAAGCCGTGATGCCAAGCTTGTCTTCTAATTTAGCAACCTGAAATCCTGAAGACTTCGTGTCGACAATAAAGGCGCAAATTCCCTTGTGGCCCTTGGATCGATCCTGATTCGCAAAAACGATCGCCACGTCGGCCTCACGCCCATTGGTAATCCAGTTCTTGCTCCCACGTAGCTTCCAGCCTCCATCCACTCGCAATGCCTGTAGTTTTAAACCAGCGGGATCAGAACCATGCCCCGGCTCAGACAACGCAAAGCATCCCAGCTTTTCTCCCCGCGCGAGAGGCGCCAAAAACTTTTTCTTCTGGTCATCGGACCCAAACTTTGCAAGCGGTGCACATACGAGCGAATTATTCACTGACATGATCACCCCTGTGGAGGCACAGGCTGCCGAAACTTCCTCCATGGCCATCGCATAGGACACGGTATCCATTCCTGCTCCGCCCCATTCCTCGGGAACAGCCATGCCCATAAGGCCCATTTCCCCAAGCTGCTTCACGATCTCGGTGGGAAATCTGCCAGAATCATCGAGCTCTTTCGCCTTGGGTGCAATCTCTGTCGCAGCAAAACTCCGAATCTGCTCTAATAGAATCTTTTTCGACTCATCTACCTCAGGCCAACCAAAAACTGGCGATACAGACATAACCTTTTCCTCTCTTAGGAGTTTCCTTCAAATTTAGGTTTTCGCATTTCAGCAAATGCTAAGAGCCCCTCTATTTGGTCCTGCGAGCCAAACAGCCGTCCAAACGCGTGAGCTTCAGCATCCATCTTAAAGCTCAACCCGACACTCTCCGAAAACTCGTTCATCAATTGCTTACACTTCATCAGGGCCGGTAATGAGTTTCTAGAAATTTGAGCTGCCACTTCTTGAACTTTCTCTCGAAACTCCGAGGTAGCGAACACTTGCGACACGAGTCCAAGTTGATATGCCTCGCTCGCTTTTAGTTTTTTTCCAGTAAAAATTAACTCTTTGGCTCGCGCTAGGCCTACATGTCTCATGAGTCGATAGGTGCCACCAAACCCTGGAATCAGCCCCAAACTCACCTCTGGCTGACCAAAAAGTGCGGATTCAGAGGCCAGAATAAAGTCGCAAGCAGTCGCCATTTCACAGCCGCCGCCTAAGGCAAAGCCATTTACGGCTGCTATCGTGGGTTTAGAGGCTCTTTCCAAGAGTCTGGCAACTTCATTTCCGAGCTTAGAAAACTCCACAGCCTCGCGAGTGTCCATTTCCTTCATTTCAAGAATATCGGCTCCAGCGATGAATGACTTCTCTCCGGTGCCTGTGAGGACAATCACCCTGACGCTTGGGTCCGAATCGGCGGCCACCAAAGCAGAACGCAGCTCATGAAGAGTCGCTAGATTCAATGCGTTTAGTGAATCGGCTCGAGATACGGATATGTACAGAACCCCAGGGTCCTGACGAGAGGTCACAACATTAGGCTGTGTCATAAGTGTAGAAGCCTTTCCCCGTTTTGCGCCCGAACCATCCGGCAGCCACATAGTTTTTCAGTAAAGGGCATGGACGATACTTGGTATCTCCCAACCCATCATGAAGAACTTCCATAATGGCAAGACACGTATCTAGCCCGATAAAGTCGGCCAAAGTTAGTGGACCCATAGGTTGATTTGTACCTAGCTTCATCGCCGCATCGATATCCTCAATCGACGCTACTCCTTCATATAGGGCATAGATCGCTTCATTAATCATGGGCATCAAAATCCGGTTGACTGCGAAGCCAGGAACGTCCTTTGCCTCAACAACGGTCTTTCCCATTTTTTCGGCTAACTCACGAACCTTTGTAAACGTCTCGTCAGACGTCTGAATCCCACGAATTGCCTCTACTAGCTTCATCACTGGAACGGGATTCATAAAGTGAATTCCTGCGACCCTATGGGGTCGTTTCGTCTGAGCAGCAATCCGCGTAATGCTAATGGAAGAAGTGTTACTAGCTAAGATCGCATCCTCACGGACGGCTGAGTCTAATTCACGAAAAAGTCTAAACTTCAACTCAGGCTGCTCTGACACTGCTTCTACAATAAACTCGCTGTCTTTCAGGTCTGCGAGAGAGGATACTGGTATAATCAGACCGAGCGCGCGCTCTTGATCGGCAGCAAGGATCTTGCCCTTGTCACAAAGCTTTTGAAGCTGGGTAGAAATCTTTTCTCGCCCTTTTTGAGCTTGCTGAAGACTTGCATCTGCGAGCAAAACCGAAAGTCCGCTCTGCGCCGCCGTTTGGGCAATCCCTAGGCCCATCTGACCAGCCCCCAACACCCCTAATTTGAGCATGAATGCGACCTCCTGTGCGATAACCGCGGTTTCATTGCTATAGCTGAATGCCCATCATTTTCCGATACAGAATTGGGAGAAGATCCGCCCCAAAACATCATCAACCGATGTGGAACCAATAAAAAAAGTGAGCTTTTCCAGAGCTTGACGCAGGTCGGCGGCAAATATGTCGTGCGTTTTTGCACTCTGGGCCCGTTGAACGGCGGTGGCCGCCTGATTGACAGCATCTACTTGATCCTGCCGCGTTAAGACCGTTTCTGTTGGTGCTCGATCGACCCAAACCTTAGCAAGTTCCACGAAAGCTCCAACGAGAGCTTCGATTCCAACTTGCCCACGAGATGAAACGGCAACGGCCCTCTTGATCGATAAGGCCTGCTTCCATTCCTCTAGCTCTTGGTTGCATACCTTACCGTCTGGCCCGCCGATCAGGTCGACTTTATTAAGAACGAGAAGCGACTTTTCTCCGGGTTCACCCAAACTCCGCCATTCCTGTAATACGAGGTCTTTCGACGACCCTGGCTCAAGCACAAAAGTCACTATATCAGCACTGGCAACTGCGCCTCTTGTTAGCTCGACACCAGTGCGCTCCACCTTGCCTGCTGTTTCACGAAGACCTGCAGTGTCATGAAGTATAAATGTTGCCTCATCGGCGTGATTCGAAGCGCGAAGTCTGACTGACTCACGGACAATATCTCGTGTCGTTCCGGCCTCATCCGAAGTGATGCTCCGATCTTGTCCTAAAATCTCATTGAACAAGCTCGACTTACCCGCATTTGGAAGCCCTGCGAGCACCACCGAAATACCCTCTTGAATGCGTCTTCCCCGATCAATACTCGACGAAATTTTCCTGAGGTTCTGTAAGGCTGGCAGGACTCTGAGTTTCAACTTCTGAAGATCGAGTTCATCTAAATCCTGATCTGAAAAATCAATCCCCGCCTCAGTCAAAGCAATCGTAGATCGCAGTTGATCCGCAATCTCACTAAATGCTCGCGACTGTGATCCCGAGAGTCTCTCTAGTGCCAACTCATGGGCTACGCTATTTGACGCTGATACGAGATCGTGAACGGCCTGAGCTTGATCGACGGTTAATTTGCCGTTTCTTACAGCCCTAAAACTGAACTCGCCCGGTAGTGCCTGCCGAGCGCCTAGATCGAGCAACTCAGCGATCACTGAGTTCACAATCAGACTTCCTCCGTGCATAAAAATTTCTACGGTGTCCTCACCCGTAAAAGAGTTCGGGGCCCTAAAAAAAACGGCCGTCGATTCATCTAAGGTTCGGCCATCACGCGCCACCAGCCTCACAAGCTTCAGCTCTCTCGGCTTGAAGTTCGACACCCCAAAACAAAGCGTAGTGAGAAGCTCCATCGAACTAGGGCCACTGAGACGAATACCTGAAATGGCGCCGCCGGCGCCCGTTATTCGAGCGACTATCGTGTCCTGAGCCAAATATCCGGAAAACTCTACCACAGGACTTTCCGCCCCTTTTTCAGCTCGAAAAACTCACCGCTGGAGAAGGGTTGATTCCAAGCTTTTTGTTAATCATGAGCTGCTGAATAATACTAACGATCGCATTGGTCAGCATATAGAGGGTCAATCCCGACGGTAGGGTTAACATGAAAACTCCAAAAATCACCGGCATGGCCTGCATCATCTTTCGCTGAGCAGGGTCCATTCCGGTCGCAGGAGTAAGCTTGGACTGAAGATACATGACCGCCGTTAAAAGGATCGGGGTTACGAAAAACGGATCCTTCTGTGACAAATCGTGAATCCAGAGAGCAAATGGAGAGCGATAGAGTTCAAAAGAACTATATAAAACTTGGTAAAGAGCGAAAAATATCGGCATCTGAAGAAGCATCGGAAGACAACCGCCTATAGGGTTGGCTCCGCTAGTCTTCATCAAAGCCATAATTTCACGATTCATCGCTTCTTTATTTTTATTGTCCTTAAACTTTTCTCGAATTTTCTGCATTTGCGGTTGTAACGCCGACATCTTCTTCATGCTTTTGGCTCCCTTGTAGGTGAGCGGATAAAGCAAAATCTTTAGAACAACCGTGAGAAGAATAATGGCAATTCCATAATTACCGAAAAACGAAAAAAGCCATTTCATGAAATGAAGAATCGCATATGCGAGTGGAGACAAGAGACCGAAACTTACCGCATGATCGAGGGACGGATGAACTGCTTTTAGTACATCAATGCTCTTCGGACCGAAAAACACTCGAACAGGAATTTCGACTCGATTGCTAGAGACTGGGTAAACCAGACCGATTCTATTACGTGCACTAGGCTGCGAAACCGCGGGCTGCAGCAAAGCGGATGCGGTTCCGGCCAAGTCGACCGCAGAAAATATGAAATATCGATTTTCTAAACCAATCCATTTCACGGGCCCTCGAACTTCCGTAAGTTCCTTAACCTTGGATGGAACCAAGGACTGGTGTTTATCGCCGGCGAAATAAACCAAATGCCGGTCGTGCGCGTCCTCAGGGCGTCCCGCCTGATCATACAGCATCGAAATAAACGCGTGTTTAGGCAGCGTGCTTTTGAACTCGGCGCTGTAAGTCACGTCCACATAGCCCAAATTGGAATTCACCTTAGTTCTTCGACGTATTTTTATTTCTTGGTCTTCGGCGCTCCACTCGTACTCTCCGGAGGAAATCTCTTTAAGTTCCCCCCTCATATCCCGAACCTGAAAAAAGGGCTCGCTCAACGTAAACTCGATTTGAGGTAGAGTACCAATCAAAGAGTTCATCGATACTTCTAGATCTTTCTTAGGGGAGGCGGGGTCAGGCTGATAAATCCAAGAATGAATTGCGCTAGAATCGTTACCGATCGACAAAGTCCCGTTCTTGAGAACAATCGGCTTCACTATAGGGGGTACTTCGGCCTTTCCCGTGGCGCTGCTCCAGTCTTGATTTTTACCTACGGCTAGAGACTTCTGAGAAATCTCCTGTTGTGCTGGGGTTGCCCCGCTTTGATGTGGCTTATATTTTTTGAGCACCACCTGCTGCCAAGCCACAAAGATTCCGGCGCACAAAAGAATAGCAACCCATGTTCTACGATCCATGACCTTTTCCTCAATTTCCCTTACCGCCCCAAGGATGACAGCTAAGCACCCGCCCAGAGGCCTTTAGTCCTCCGCGAAGCCAACCCTGTTGCTCTATTACATGTAGCGCATAGACACTACAACTTGGCTCATGTCGACAGCCCAAATGAGCCCCCCCTCCAGACAGAGTGTGCAAGATGGGGAACACCACCAGTCGATACACTCGCCAGCACACTCTTAGAAAGCTCATGATGCCCTCGGCCTCGCTTCCTGAAACCTACTTGGCAACAG